>JAXJWW010000099.1:0-14414 GCA_036307825.1 Treponemataceae bacterium
AATTTCGCCAGATGAAGGTTTTAAAACAATGGCAGAACCAATTCGATTTCCCAAAGTTTTTTCTGCCAAAGCTTGAATATCAGTATCAATTGTTAAAACAAGATTTTTTCCCATTTCTGGAGATTGAACAATCGGTTTTTCAGAAAGATATCGACCTTTTACATCAACTGTTCGAGATTCCAAACCAGATTTTCCTTGAAGCAACATATCATATTGTTTTTCAATTCCAGTTTTTCCAATGATACTAGTGTTTGAATATCCTTGATTATACAAAACTTTCAATTCTTCTTTAGTAATATCCCCTACATAACCAACAATGTGAGATAAAGAACCGATATTTTCAACATAGTTTCTTAAAGGTTTCAAACGCCAAGAGATTCCAGGCAAATCATTTAAATTTTCTGCAATATTTGCAATTTGTTCAAAAGAAACACTAGATTTTAATTCAACTGAAGTATAAGAACGTCGCATACTAGCAGGAACTTTCTTATCAATTACAGATTTATCAATTTCTAGCATAGAAGCTAATTTTAAAGCAACTGTATCATATTTACCAGAAGGAATTTCTCCAGGAATCATATCCACAGCGAAAGAGTCTGTATTAACAACGATTGGTAAAGTTGCATTTCTATCGTAAATTTCACCGCGTTTTGCAGGAAGAACTTTTGTTCTTTGAGAAATTTGCTGAGATTGTTTTCTATATGATAAACCTGAAATAACTTGTAACGAAAACAAAGTAAATGTATAAATAATAAAACTTACAACAACAACAAGTGTCATAAAAAAAAGTTTTCGTCTTTTTGATTCAGAGCTACCTTCTTTATTTCTAAAGTCGTTTGATTGAACAGTAAGCATTAAAGTCTAGACTCCGGTTTAACTATAAGAACTTCTGAAAACAAACCTAAAAATTGAAACATTAAAGGAGTTAAAAAAGCATTTAATAAAACTTCAGTAACAAAAATTTGTGAAAAAATTGAATAATGTACAACTCCATTAAAGAAAAAAGAGATAACGAAAACAACGATAGATTTCACAATTGTTGCAATTGCGCCGTATAAAAATTGTAAAAAAATACTTGAACTGTTTAATACATCATTAAAAAGACCAAAAATAAATCCAAGTATTGTTCGTAAAAGCGCATTTAACCCAAGTGGTGAAGCACTTAAAAAATCTAAAAGAAATCCTGAAACAAATCCTGTAGTCTCACCCAATAAAACTCCATTATTTAATGAAACAAATAAAGTTATTATTAACAAAAAATCAGGAATCGCAGGAAGATAAGTTAAATTCGAAAAAACAGCAGTTTCTAGAAGTAAAAAACAAAACATAGCCAAAATTGTAGAAAAGAAAGACTTTATCATATTTTACTCCTGCTCACTTTTTGTATCAACAACCATAACACTTTCAAGTCTTGCAAAGTCAATTAAGGGCATAATTTCTATAAGCAAAGAACTATCATATTCAACCGGTTCAATTTTAGTTATATTTCCAATGATGATATCTTTAGGATAATTTTCATTTTCACCAGAAGTTACTATTACATCCCCATATTGCAATTCATTCAAAACTCGTTTTTTTATGTATTGCATCTGTAAAGGCACATCAGAGTTCCCCTGACCTACAACCAAACCAATATCCCTAGTATGTTGAATTCGTGCTGAAATATTACATTGAAAATCATAAACAGGCATAATCTGGCTTGTAAAAGGTCCAACTGATACAACTTTTCCAACAAGACCAATATCACCATTTTGAACAGCAATAACAGGCATATTTTTTTTGATACCTTGACGACTTCCTTTATTGATAGTTATTGCTGAATACAAACTATCTGGATCACGACCAATAATCTGAGCAACAATATTTTTGTTGGTAATTGATTTAGAAATACCAAGAAGTTCTCTTAGTCGTTCATTTTCCTTACGAATTTCTGCATTATTTCTTTGCAAATATTCATAATCTTCAAGTTGTTTAACAAGTTGATTATAAGATTCTTTTAATTCAGCTAATTCTTTTACAGCAGAAATCCCATTCCCAACACCAGAAATTACAGAATTTACACCTTTTTGACCTGCTGATAAAATAGAAAAACCTACACTTTTCACACTGATAATAAATCCACCAGAAGATAAAGCCAAAGTAACTCCTGAAAGTAAAATCAAAATCAGGAAAACGATAAGAGAATATTTAAACGAAACTGTAGATTTTTCTTTTACCATAAGCCTTAAGAGTTAATGCTATCGTAAATTCTTCTATCTGAAGTCATATCTCTGAAAACTTCAAAAGCTTGCCCTGCACCCACAGCGATACATTCAAGAGGTGATTCAACCAAAATTACAGGAACACCAGTTTCTTTTGTAATAAGTTTAGGAAGACCTTTTAATAAAGAACCACCACCAGCCATAACAATACCATGTGTAAAAATATCACCTGCCAATTCTGGTGGAGTTTGTGCTAAAGTATGTTTAATTTCATCTACAATTTGAGTAACAGGCTCTTTTAAAGCTTCTCTTACTTCAACTGAGTCAATTTCTAATCTTCGTGGAAGTCCAGTAATTGCGTCGGTACCTTTGATTTCCATTGTTTCAACATTTCCATCATTAGTTGCATTACCAATACCGATTTTGAGTTTTTCAGCTGTTTGTTGACCAATAATCAAGTTGTGAACATTTCTTACGTGTTTAATGATAGCTTCATCAAACTCATCTCCTCCAAGTCTGATTGCATTTGTAACAACCATACCATTAAGAGAAATTACAGAAACTTCAGTTGTTCCACCACCAATATCACAAACCATATGACCTTCTGGTTCATGAATCGGAATTTGTGCACCAATTGCAGCAGCTAAAGATTCCTCAATAACACCAACTTCTTTTGCACCAGCTTTCAAAGCTGCTTCTTGTACAGCTCGTTTTTCAACTTCTGTAATACATGAAGGAATACCAATTTTCATTCTTACAGAACTGAACAATCTATGTTTTGGAACAATTTTTGAAATAAAATATCTAATCATTTTTTCTGTGCTATCCATATCAGCAATAACACCATCTGCCAATGGTCTAATTGCCTGAATATCACCTGGAGTTTTATATAACATACGTTTTGCTTCTGCACCAACAGCAACAACTCGTTTTGTACCACGTTCTACAGCAACAACAGAAGGTTCATTGATTACAATACCTTTCCCTCTAACATAAATAAGAGTGTTACATGTACCTAAATCGATACCTACATCTGTTGAAAACCTATCAAAAAATCCCATTTAGCCCTCCCAAAGAAGTATTAACGCATTTTAGCGTTAATCTATAAACCTAATTTACTAATTGCACCAGAATGATTAATTTGTACTTTTAAAGTCTTTCTCCATTCTGAACGAGCCTTAGCAGTATCTCCCATTTTTTCATAGATATTACCAAGACCAAAATATGCATCTGCAACAGAACTATCTTTTACAAGAATTTCCTCATATTCTTTTTGAGCTTCTGTAAAATTTCCTTCTGTAAAATATATATCTGCAAGCAAAAGTTTGCTTTTAAGCACTAAATCATCATCTTCACTTTCATAATTTATCCTAAATAAATACTGTTTTGCAATATCATTTTGAGAATTTTTATTATATTGCTGTGCAATTGCCAAAAGTAAAACATCAGATTCTCTAAGCAACAAAGCTTCTGTAAAGGATGCTAAGCTTTCACTTATCATACCCAAATCAGCATAACACAAACCTAAATATTCAGGAATATCAGTTGAAACATATCCTACTGATTTTGCTAATTCTAAATACTTAACCGCTAAATCAGAATAATAATGATATGAAGAAATCGTATTTTTTTGAAAATATGCCTTTCCTAACATATAATAAATTTGAGGCAAAGTATTTTCATCTACATAATAAATTGAAAATCTTAAATGATTAATAGATTCATCTAATAAACTCTGAGCAACACTAATATCTGTTTGAGAAAGAGCTAAAAAGAAAGAACTGTATCCATTAAAAACATTTGCAATTATATTCATTGGTTTTTGTTCAAGAATTAAAGCAGATGAATCATATACAGCTTGATAATCAGCAGAATCCCAAAGTGAATATAGCTTATTAGCATTAGGAATATCTTTTTTTGAATCAAAAAATACTTTAACAACTAAAAATGTTAAAAGAGAAAGCAAAACTATAATTGATAATATAACAAAAAATATTGAGAGAATTTTAGATTTTTTCTTAACAACACCATTGTTGCCATATTTTACGTTTTGCATAACCTTCCAAAAAAAAACAGAAGAGAATATAAGCCGAGTTCTGTCTATGTAATAAATACATAATGACCATCTATCTGCAATATCCATTACTGAATATCTGTAGCAGTCTACCCGTAATCATATATCGGAATTAGATTACTGCTTGACCTTGCTCCAAATGAGGCTTGCCATGCCACTTTTGTTACCAAAAGTGCGGTAGGCTCTTACCCTACCATTTCACCCTTACCTTTTTCAAAGGCGGTTTATTTTCTGCTGCGCTATCTGTCAAAGTAAAACTCACGCCTTACCCTGCCCGGCCATTAACCGGCATTTTTTCCGAAGGAGCCCGGACTTTCCTCTGCTTTATTGTTACATAAAGTAGCGGTCATTTCTCTTCTGAAAAATACAAAATTTAAAAGATTGTTTCAAAAGCAAATTCACCCTTGAAACAATCTTTGATTAATAGTCTAATTCTTTTACAGAATCGCTGTCATCGTAGTCTTCGTCTTCTTCATCAAATTCATCATCTAAATCTTCATCACTTAAATCAGCAAGACTACCTGTATCATCCATTTGGAAATATTCTTCTTCACCATCTTCAACTTCTTGATAATAAAGAATACGGCTACAGTAAGGACAGAAAACTATTTTATCACCAGTACGAACATCATTAGCAAATTGTGCAGGTAAAATCATGTGACAACCATCACAAACATTACCCTTTACAGCTACAATACCTTTACTGTGTTTGCTTTTAATAATTCGTTGGAACTTAAAGATAATTTCAGGATCAACACCAGGAGTAAGTTCTTCTTCGCGTTTTTTCAATTGATCGAGTTTTTGATTAAATTCATCAATTTTATTTTGTAAAGAAGTTTTTCCTGCATTTAGTTCTTCTTCTTGTCTTTGAATTAAAGATTCTTCATTTTTAAGACTATCATTTAATTCAGCAAGATTTTTTTCTTCTTTTTGCAATTCTTTACGAATTGTTTGTTCTCTTTCTGTTGCATCACGGATTTCTTTCTCAAGAGCTTCATATTCTCTATGAGTTGTAATTGAATCCATGCCTTTTTCACTCTTTTCTCTAGCTGCATCAGCTTCAGCTAAATCTGATTTTAATTTAACTACTTTTTTACGAACATCTTCGTAAATAGCATTTTTTTCGATGTATTCTTTTTTCAAACGAGCAAGAAGTTCATCTTGTGAAGATAACTCTTTTGGAGCTTCTTCAATTTGAGCCTGTAAATCATACTTTTCTGCAAGTACTTCTTGCAATTCTCTAAGTTTGTCAAAAACTTCAACCATATCGCAACCTCTTTATTGTACACAAATGCTTAATTATAGTTATATACTATTGTAGATTAAATGTCTATATAATCACGCAAACCACTTGATCGTCTTGGATGTCTTAAACGACGCAAGGCCTTTGCTTCAATTTGACGAATACGCTCACGAGTAACATCAAAATAAAGCCCAACTTCTTCCAATGTAAGTGAATATCCATCATCCAAACCAAATCTCATTTTAAGAACTTCTTGTTCCCTAGCAGGCAATGTTGCCAAAACAGAATGAACTTGTTCTTGCAACAATGTATAAGCTGTGAGATTTGCTGGATTCTCAACTTCTTTATCCTCGATAAAATCACCCAACAATGAATCTTCTTCTTCACCAATAGGAGTTTCCAAAGAAATTGGTTCACGAGCAACATTTTTAACCTGTTTTACTCGAGAAACTGGCCAACCAAGCTGTTCTGCAATCTCATCATCAGTTGGTTCACGCCCAAGTTTTTGCATCAACTGTCTTGATTCTCTAACAACTTTGTTAATTTGTTCAATCATATGAACAGGAACACGAATTGTTCTTGCCTGATCTGAAATTGAACGAGTAATAGCTTGACGAATCCACCAAGTTGCGTATGTAGAAAATTTATATCCTTTTCGATATTCAAATTTTTCTACAGCTTTGATAAGACCAATATTTCCTTCTTGAACCAAATCAAAAAATTGTAATCCACGGTTTGTATATTTTTTTGCAATAGAAACTACAAGACGTAAGTTTGCGTTAATAAGACGATTTTTAGCAATTTCCATCATCTTTCTTCCACGCTGAATTTCTGTTGCCATATCAAGAATATCTTGAACATTATTCTCAAATTCATACTCTAAGCGACGAAGTTTTCTATCTATTTTTTGAATTTGAGTATAAATATCACGAATTTCATCAGCAGAAAGTCCTAACTCTGCCTCTAATTTTACACATTCAGATTTAATTGCAAGTTTTCTTCCTAAACTACGCAAATCTGAATAATCAGTAATTCTAAGTTCTTTCGCTTTTCGTTCCTGGCGATGTCTATATTCAGCAATTTTTTTAGTTGCATCAATAAATTTACCAGAAAATTTTTCAATTTCTTCAGACTGAATATCCATTTTTTGCAAATCTGGAAGAATTTTGTTTCTTAAAGCAATTAATTCTTCATCATCAAAAATATTTCTAGAAGCGTCTGTTTCATACAATTGCTTTTTCAACTGCATATATTGCTTCATATCAGGAAGAACTTGTTTTAAAATTTCGCTATAGAAAGATCTTAATCGACGGCGCTCTGCCATTTCTTCATTTATTTCTTTACGAGCCTTTCCTGGTTCATGAGGATCAATTCTAGAAAAAGCTTTTTGTGCTACAGCATAAAATTCAGGAATCATCATACCAGAATGTTTAATAACATCTTTAATGATATTTTCACCATCTTCCATTTTTTTAGAAAGTTCAACTTCCTGTTCTGCTGTTAAAAGATGTTCTTTACCAATTTCTCTAAGATAGAGTTTTATTGGATCATCACCTGTAGAATTTTTATCACTATAAACTAATCGTTTTCGCTCGGACTCAACTTCTTTTAATCCATCATCAGAATCATCTTCATCATCCATAAGCAATTCTTCTTCATCTTCTTCTGGAAGACCGTCGTCTTCAACAAAAAGAATACTATGTTCTTGAAGAGCATTATAGATCTTTGACATTTTTTCAACATCTTTGATAGTATCTGAATCTAAAAGTTCGTTTAACTCATCCCAAGTTATTTGTTTCTTATCTTTAGCATAATCAACAATTTTTGCAATAGAAGAATCCAGTTCGTTCTCTGTCATCCAATGGCGTCCTTTTTACACGATTTTCTAAGTTCTAAATCTATACTCATTTTTTCGTTAAGTAATAAATTTAGTTTTTGTTGCTCATCGAGAGTATTTCCCTGACATTGACGGATTTGATTTAATAATCTGTCCCGTTTTCTTTCCAAACTGTTCTTTCTTATGAGCCAAATACAATCTTCAACAGTTTTTTCAGAATTTATCGCAAATTCACCTGATGTAACAGACTGCGATACAATAAGTTGAACTCGCTCATCAGTACATTTAGAAAGAAAGTTGTCATAACTCATGGAGCCTTCTCGATAACACTCCTCAAGAGCAATGAACATATCCCTTGCCAAAACATCCTCAAAGTCATCGACTGATAAATTTGATCTCATCATAGGAAAATAATCAACATTTGAAATTACCGCCAACATCGCCCTTGTTTCGGCATTTAATACAATTTTTTCTGGTATTTTTTCTTTGTCGTTGTTATTTGTTGATGGAGTTCTTAATCTAGTTCTTGCTTTATCCCGATTATTGAAGTCTGCTTTTACGGCTTCAGGTTTTAAATTATATGCCTGACATAATTTTTCCAGACATGTGTCTTTTTGAATATCGGAATTTAACGAGTCTACATAAGAAAAAAAAGCCAATGAAGCTTGTGTTCTTCCGTCAGGAGTTCCTATGTTGTACCTAGTTGCCAGCGCCGATAATAAAAAGTCCGTATCGATTATAGCGTCGTTTATAGCATTTGTCAATAAATCAACACCAAATTTATTTAAAATTTCTGAAGGATCTTTTCCACCATCCAATTTAATAATTTTTACAGGTAAATCCATTTTTCTACAAAGAAGAATTGCTTTAAATGTTGCATTCTGACCTGCTTCATCCGAATCAAACGAAAGATAAACAGTATCAACAAAAGATGATATAATTCTCACTTGGTCTTCTGTAAGCGCTGTTCCTAAAGGTGCAACTGCATTTGTAATTCCAGCCTGATGATAAGCAATAACATCCATGTATCCTTCGCAAAAAATTACTGACTTTTCTTTACGAATTGACTCTTTTGCAAAATTAAAGGCGTACAAAGTTTCACCTTTTTTATACTGAAGCATTTCGCCACTATTAAGATACTTCGGACCTTCTCCATGTAAAAGCCGACCACCAAAGGCTACAACTTGATTTTTTCTATTAAAAATAGGAAACATCAATCTATCTGAAAAAAAAGAAATATCGGGATATTTTTTTGAAAACAAACCCGATTCATTTAAAAATTCATTTGAATAATTTTTTGAAAGTAAAAATTTTTTTAACCAAGTTCTATCTGCAGGTGAATATCCTAATTGAAATTTTTTAATAATTTCTTTTGTTACTCCACGAGAAATTAAATAATCATAGGCAAACTTACCCATATCAGTTTCTGTTAAAAAATAATGATAAGTTCCGCTAGTTCTTGAATACAAATCAAAAATTTCATCTTTCTTTTTTTCTAATGGATTTTCTTGAACAATGCTATTTCCTTCATAAATAACTTCAACCCCAGTTTTTTTTGCAAGTTGAACAACTGCATCCATAAAACCTAGCTTTTCAATTTCCATCACAAAATTGATTGCACTTCCACCTTGCCCACAACCAAAACAATGATACATTTTTCTACTTGGCACAACATGAAAAGAAGGAGTTTTTTCATTATGAAAAGGACAACATCCCCACCAATCGCCACCACGACGTTCAAGACGAGTATATTCACCAATAAGAGAAACTAAATCCGTTCTGTCATTTACTTCATCAATGGTAGAAGATGAAATCTTTGCCATTAATAACCTGCCGCTTTTTTTGTTGAAAGATTTCGTCCAACTTCAGTATGCTCATCAAAATATGTAGAAAAATAATGAGTACCTTTTACAGGATCAACAAGTCTAAAAAAGTAATATGAAGTTCTTGGATGAGTAGCAGCAGCAGACAAAGCAACTTCACCTGGATTTGAAATTGGAGTTGGTGGTAATCCTGCATGAATATAAGTATTGTAAGGACTTTCAATTTTCAAATCTTTATAAGTAATCACATCAGGATGAGGTCGACCTTCAATTTCAGTAATGATATACTCAACTGTTGCACAAGAATACAACCCGATAGTACGACGCAATCTATTTGCAAAAACACTTGCAATTAAGGGAGCTTCTTCTTTTACACGATATTCTCTTTCAACAATAGAAGCAAGGCGTAAAAGATGATACATTCTTTCTATAGTAACATCTTCAAAACCTTCCATCTGAGAAATCTTTTTGAAAAAATTATCAACCATAATACAAACTACATCATCAGCTTTCATTGAAGGCGTAAAATAATAAGTATCAGGAAACAAAAATCCTTCAAAATTTTTGATTTGTCCTAAATTATATTTTTTTAACAACTCAGGACTTTTACAAGCAGATAAAAATTCATCTTTTGAAACAACATCCTTTTCTTCCAAAAGCTCACCAATTCTTCGCATAGTAAGTCCTTCTGGAACCGAAACAATTATTTGTGCTTGTTTTCCACTTTCAAAAACTGCAAGAATTTCTTTTACCGACAAAGTATTATCAATTTTATAAATTCCTGCTTTTACAACTGGCTTTGTTAATCGAGAATAAATATAAAAAGCAATTGGTGATTTTATCATATTATTTTCATATAAGTTTTCACCTACAACTCTTAAACCCGCACCACGAGGAATTTTTGCTGTAAATTCGCTAAAATTTTCAGAAGTTTTATCAGCAACTACAGGTGACAACATATTTGTAAAAATAAAAAATCCTGCAAGAGCAACTACAACAATAAAAGTTAAAAATATAATCAAAAATTTTAAAAATTTAGTTTTCATCAAAAAATTTCTCCGCTTCATCAATAGTCATAGAATTATAAATAAAATTTTGAATTCCAATATAAAATTCATTTAATCTATCTGAAAAAATAATCTTATTTTTTCTAATTTGGTAAAAAATTTCTTTTGCTTGGTCTAAATCAAATTCACATTTAAATTTTTCTTCTTCAAAATCAGTATATGACATAATCACCTCAAAATTTAAACTTCATCCTCGTAACCTTCAAGGGCAAGTTCAACTTGAATTTTACTAGAAATAGAATAATTTGCATACCATTTTGCAGAATCTAAAATCGTAAAAATCTTTTTATCGTCATAATTTGGTTCGTGATGAAATAAAAATAATTTTTTTACATTCCAAAGTGAAGCAAAATCAATTGCAAAACAGAAAGTTGAATGCCCCCAGTTCTCTTTTTGAGAAGCTTCTTCAACTGTATACTGAGCATCCAAAACTAAAACATCTGCATTATCAAAAAAGTTTCTATTTTTATCATTTAATTCAAAATCTTTTGATTTTAATTCAACGTCAGTTGCATAAATAATTTTCTTTCCTTCTGGACTTATAATTGAAAAAGCAACAGAACCTCCAGGATGAAACATTCTTTTTGTATTTATTTTATGATTACTTATTACAAACTCACAACCTTCTTCAATTTGATGAAAATGAAAATTATTAATCAAAGAAGAAAATTCAACAGGAAAAAAAGGAGAACGCATTTGCTCACAAAAAAGTTGTTTAAAATTATTTACAACCGAATAAAAATGAATTTCAAAATTTGGATTGTAAATAGGATCAAAAAAAGGCAATCCTTGAATATGGTCCCAATGAAAATGTGAAATAAAAATATGGATTTTTAGATTTTTTTCAGAAATAAGTTTTTTTCCAAGTTCACGAATTCCTGTTCCTGCATCAAAAATAAATACATCATTTTCGGAAGCTCCAACTTCAAAACAAGAAGTATTCCCTCCCACTGTTGAAGTTATCCATCTTGGTAAATTTGAAATAAACTTTTCACGAGAATTCATAGATTCTAAATCAGAAACAGAAATTTGTTGTAAAATTGAATGAATTTTGGACATTAATTTATCAGATGATAAAGAAGTTGGAATAGAACCTCGTACACCCCAAAATTTATACCTCATAAACTACTCTCCCTGAAAATCTGATTTTCTGATAGGATAATTTAATTCATATTCAGTTTTTGCTTTTTTTATTTCAGCAAAATCATGAAATTCCCCAGAATTTATTCCAGGGCAAGTACTACATTCTTCATCCCATGTTTTTCTATCAGCAAGCAAAAAAGACCAAAATGGATAAGTTCTACATTGAACAGGACGACCTTCGTAGGCTTTACAACCGTTTTCCCACAAAATACAATCGTAGTTTGGTTTTTCTAACAAACACAAAACTTCGCTTCCATCATAATATGGAACCCATCGACAATATGTTTTTATAAATTCATCTTTTGGAAGTTTCAAACAAGCAAGAAGTGCATCTAAATCATTTTGAGAAAGGTAAACATAGCCACTCTCTTTTGTACAACAGCGAGAACATCGCTTACAAGAAAAATTTAACCCATCAACATAAAATGGCTGTGACATAATTTACCCCATTTTTTTTAAAATAAGTTTATGGTAAAAAAAAAGGTGTTGAAGCAATTTTCAACACCATTTGGGCAGAGAAGGATTCGAACCTTCGAAGGCTGAGCCAACAGATTTACAGTCTGCCCCCTTTGACCGCTCGGGAACCTGCCCGTATTCGAAAACCATTAAGGTTATAAAGCCAACTTAGGGATTCGAACCCTAGACCCCGAGATTACAAATCACGTGCTCTGGCCAGCTGAGCTAAGTTGGCAATTAGTAACGAACAATTAAGAATATATAGATTATCAAAAAAAATGTCAATACGTTTGCAAAAAAAAATGTAAAATTTTTAATATTTATTTTCTTGCTAAATCAGGACGCAAAACTTCAGCTCCATTCAAATAAACGCTTTTTCCTTTTTCTTTTGAATATGCTAAAATTAAACATCTTATAACATTCTTCAAACTATTTTCAAAAACAGGTTCAAGGGAACAAAACAAAGGAACATCACAAGCATAACCTGCTCTTCTTAATGCGGCAGCTGGATTCAACTTAGTTAAATCAGGAGTTGTTGTAAATTGAATAGAAACAATATCCGATTCTTCTATGTTATTTTCTTTTAACATTGTTGAATACAAAAGTGAAGTATTTTTTATCATATCTTCTGCAGTATCCTGTGTACAAATTGCTCCTCTAATTCCATAAAGACGATTTTCCATTTTCGATTCCTCTTAATTTTATTTATTAAAACTTCAGTCCAGAAGAAATAAATTCAAAACTTGTTGTAAAAAAAATAATCAATATTGAAAAAATAACATAAAATACAAAAAGGATAATGTAAAATAAATAAATATTCTTTTTTTCTCGAACAAAAAATACTATGGATAAAATTATAGAAACAACAGAAAACAACAAAAGTAAAATTCCCAAAAAAGTCATAGAAACTAATAAAAATGACAAAATCTCATCAATATATGATTTGTAATTACCTGTAACATATACAACGCAAAGAGCAAGAATATAAAAAAATAACAGCAAATCAAGTCGTGTAACAATGCGAAAAAGTAAATGTTTCTGTATTTTTTGCTTCATAAAACCTTGCTTTACTCAAAATAAATTGTATAATATCTAATTGAACAATTATACTTGTATTTCTAAGTATAATAGAAATTTTAACCATAAGTCTAGTATTTTATTAACAGGTGTGTATTTTATGAAAAAATTCTTTCTTTCACTTTTTATAATTATCCTTTTTGCAGGAGCTGTATTTTTTATCGGTTGGGGACAATTTGCAGTTCCAGCAGGTTCTTACGGAGTTATGGTTTCTAAAACTAGCGGAATTTCAGAAAAAACAATCGTACCAGGGGAATTTTGTTGGTTCTGGGAAAGACTTTTGCCAACAAATGTTTCAATGCGCACATTCTCAATGATTCCAGTTACAAAAGAAACAACAATTTCAGGGGAACTTCCATCAGCTGATATTTACAGTCCAATGCTAGAAGGCTCACCTAATTTTTCTTACAAATTTACAGTTCAAACTGAACTTATGATGAAAAGTGATTTTTTACCAAATTTTGTACGCAAAACTGATGCAAAAGACAATCTTCAACTTACAGAATATTTGGAACAACAAGGGGATTTAATTGCAGAAGAAGTTGTTCAATATCTTTTATCAAAATCAATAAATGATGCAAATAATCTTGTTTTACTTGCCACAGATACAGATGAATTAAAAACAGGTATCAATGCAAAAACAAAGTTCAAAGATATTGAAATTTCTCAAATCGTTGTAAAAACTGCAAAAATGCCAGATACAGAATTGTACAACATTGCAAAATCTTCTTATGCAGAATTTCAAGAAAAAGTAAAAACATCTTTAGCAGAATTAACTAAAAATCAAAGCACAATTACAGCCCAAGATTATTTACAAATTGAACGCTTTGCTCGTTGGGGAAGAATTTTACAAGAATACCCTATTCTAATTGATTTTCTTGCAGTTTCAAGAGAAGACGCTTCAAAGGCAGTTGGAGCATTAGATTTATTAAATAGCAAAAAAGCAAACTAAAAAAAAATTAATTTATGTTGATATTGTCTTTTAACGGCAATATCAATAAAAAATTTCCTCGTTTAACATTTATCTCAACGAAAGATGAATTTTCACAAATTCGATTTGATAAACTCCATTGTTTTTTCCAATTTACTTTATCTAAATTCCATTTTAAACCAGAACTAAAAATTTTTGGCATAAAAAATCCATCTTTAAAAAGTGAAAAAACCGAAACATTATCTTTTTCTTGTAAACCCTCAATCTGAAATTTAGAATTTTTTTTACAAAAAACAACTAAATTTTCTTCTGTAAGCCAAAAATCTGGAAAATCCATAATTGAATTGTATTCTTTTTTGCACCTAAAAAGAGAAAGCAAAGCGATAAAATGATCAACTCTACCACCACTTCCTCCAATAAAAAAAATTTTATTGTGTGGAATTTTTTTTGCATGAACAAAAGCAAGTTCTGTATCCGAAAAATCCTTATCTTTTGAGAAAACTTCTTTACAAACAGAATTATCAATTTTTTCTAGCAAAGTTTTATCGATGCTATCCATATC
>JAXJWW010000100.1:0-2327 GCA_036307825.1 Treponemataceae bacterium
ACGCCAAGCAACAAGCCATATATTATCTGTAAAAAGGTGATCGATACCTCTTGGAATCTGTGCAAAACCATAAATAAAAATTAATTGATCTAATGTCCATCCGTCTAAACTTGGGATCTGCTCAAATACCAAATATAAAAATGCAATCCCCATAATCTGTGTTAGAAAGAATCCTAATAAACCAAGTAAAAAATCTACTTTTATTCCGCAATTCTGAGCAATCTCTAAACCAGAATCGGCACAAATTACAAAAGAGGAATTTATATCAATTTTAAAATTTTTCAAAGTTGATAAAATTTTTTCTGTAGACGGAGATTTTCCACCTGTAAAAATTAAAATATTTTTTTTATTTTCATAGACGCAATTCATTAGTCATATTATACTGTAAATCCTATGAAATGTGTACAAATTCCATCAAACTTAAAGAAAATGAATCAATTTTTTGAAAACGCAGGATTTAAAGCCTATCTTGTAGGTGGCGCTGTTAGAGATATGCTTTTAGGGCAAAAAGTTTCTGACTTTGACCTTGCAACAAACGCAACTCCAGAACAAGTAATGTCAATTTTCAAAAAAGTAATCCCCACAGGAATCGAACATGGAACCGTTACAGTTTTATTTATGGGAACTCCTATCGAAGTAACAACATTTAGAATTGAGCAAGGATATTCAGACTCTCGACATCCAGATAAAATTTCATTTACAGACGACATAACAGAAGATTTATCACGACGAGATTTTACGATAAACGCAATGGCAGCATCTTTGCTTGATGGAAAAATTATCGATCCATTTGACGGGCAAAAAGATTTAAAAAATAAAATTATCAGAACTGTAGGTTCAGCAACCGAAAGATTTTCCGAAGACGGACTTCGTCCTATTAGAGCAATCAGATTTGCTTCAAAATTAAATTTTAAAATTGAAGAAGAAACTTTAAAAGCAATTCCACTTGCTATAGAAAAGACAAAAACAATTTCTATCGAACGATTTAGAGATGAATTTTGCAAAATGCTTGTTTCAGAAAAGCCATCAATCTCTTTAAAACTTATGGAAGAAACTGGAATTTTAGAATTTTTCTTACCAGAACTTGCCTCTTGTAGAAACATCACTCAAGCAGATTTTAGAGGAATCCACAACTTTGATATTCTAGACCATTTATTTTACGCCTGTGACGGTGCCCCAAAAGAAAAATTACTTGTAAGAATTGCAGCACTTTTTCACGATATTGGAAAACCCGCAACCAGAAAAGAAGAAACAAAAATTGATACAGACGGAACAGAAAAACCAATCATCACTTTTTTTGGTCACGAAAAAAAATCTGAACAAATTTGTAAAAAAATTATGACTCGATTAAAATTTTCTAACGCAGAAATCGATTATGTTTGCCATTTGATAAAAGAACATATGTTTTTTTACGAATCATCTTGGACTGACGGTGCAATTAGACGATTTATCACAAGAAATAGTCTACAAAAATACACACCTTTAGAAATAATCGAGGATTTATTTGATTTAAGAATTGCAGATGTAACAGGAATGACAAACACTCCGCCAGTTTTGAAAAATGGAAGATGGTCTGAAAATCTAATTGAATTTAAAGATAGAATCGATAATTGCTTAAATGAAAACACAGCTCTTTCATTAAAAGATTTAGCAATAAACGGAAATGATTTAATGCAAATTGGCTTAAAAGGAAAACAAATTGGTTGGACATTAAATGAACTTTTACAAGATGTTTTAGAAAGTCCATCAGATAACACCAAAGAAAAATTAATAGAAATTGCTAAGAATATTAACTCGTAAGAAAACTGAAGTTTTTAACTTAACATCAAAAATTGAATTTTCTTTTAAATTTGAAATAAAACCGTACCTCAAAAATAAAGAATTTTTTACTCCAACTGAAAAATTTTTATTTAATTTTTTTTCATAAATAATTTCATTTATATTTATAACATTGTAATTCAATAAATTTTTTATTGAATGAATACCAGCTAAAAATAAATTAAATCTTAATAAGCCAAAATTAAAATTTGAAATTTCTAAATTTAATTTTACACCTTCACCACTTCCTATTCCAGAAGAATTTTCAAAATCAAAATTTACGCTAGAAAAAATTATCCAATTCAAAATCAAATTAAAATAAAAACTCCAAAATTCTTTTGAAGAATAATTATATCTATAATTAAATCCAATCGAAGTCAAATTGCAATTTGTAAAATTTTTCGATTCATTTAAAAATAATTTAGAATCAGAAAATATATTAAAAAATAAATCAAAATTTAAATTTATTCCAATAACACATTCTGAATTTTTTTCTTCAAAATTATTTA
>JAXJWW010000101.1:0-4619 GCA_036307825.1 Treponemataceae bacterium
GATATTCATAGTATCCTAAAACATTTGAAGAACCTTCGATAATTGTAACGGTGCAATCTTTCCCTAATTTTGAAAGCACAAAAACTGCGTCTACAGAAGGAATTTCAGCAATTTTTAAAACTTTTCCTTTTATTGGAATGTGTTTTGAAACAAGTTTTTTGCAATCTACAATACCTAATGTATTTTCAAAATTATAATAAACAAAATTTGAATCTTGTGTAAAATAAACATTTACATTTTCTTTTATGTTTCCATCAAGATATTCATGAAAAACAATTTTTTGCTGATTTCCACTTCTGCGAATCAAAACAAAACGCTGAGAATCAATTCCAGAAACACAAGCTACATACTCACCGGAATCAGAAATATCAGTACCTAAAATTACAGGATAAGTACTTCCTCCTGGGTATAGAGAAAAAAGTTCTTCACCAGAATCAGATAGACATCTAACTTCACCATCAGCATAACCAATTACAGTTCCTGCAAGGGAAGATGCAAAACTAATAATTGGAACATAACCTTCTGAGCGATACAATTCTTTTCCAGTTAAATCATAGCGCAAGAAAGAAGCTCCTCCAGGAGTAAATAAATAAAGTCTATCATCTGAAATAAGAGGATTTCCAATATCTGAAATTTTTATAATTTTTGAACCATCAGGATTATTTACAGAAAAAGAAGAATCCTCATTACAAATTGCAAAAAAATCATTTGAAATTGAAGATTTTGCTAACTTTTCATTTTTTAAAATGGGAATTTCATATTTGTAAGAAAAATTTCCAGCAGTTGAAAAATAACCTAAAGTATTTCCAAGTCTGAAACTTACCAAATCACTTTCTGTAGAAGGTAAAGTTTTTTCATCTAGTGTAAAAGTCCATTTTGTTAAAAACTGAATTTCTGGTCTTGTTACTCTAAAAGCAATAAATGTATAAATAATTACAATAACTAATGCAACCCATAAAAGCGCAATAACATTTTTCTTGTCTTTCATATATGATATGGTATAATATAGAAAAAGGGATGTCAAGATAAGGATACAGTAAAGGATTTTTTGATATGGATTACAAAACTTTATTTGAAAAAGCATTGGAAGTTTCTAAAAACGCTTGGTGTGTTTATTCAGATTTTCCAGTAGGAGCAGTTTTAGTTTTAGAAGATGATTCTATGGTTTTTGGAGTAAATGTGGAAAATCGTTCTTATGGTGGAACAAATTGTGCAGAGCGAACAGCAATTTTTTCTGCAATAGCTCAAGGGAAAAGAAATTTCAAGGCCTTAGTCCTTGCAACCCCAAAGGCAGAATATCCAGTTCCTCCTTGTGGAATTTGTAGACAAGTAATTTCTGAGTTTACAGACAAAGATTTTCCAATAATCTACGGAAATTCTTGGGAATCTCATATCGAAACAACTATTGGACAATTATACCCAGAAGATTCTTTACACGAACTGGCAAAATAAAAAATGATAAAATTTACATGAAAATTTATAAAATAGAAAAACATTATTTTATTTGCAACTATTGACATAAAAGCGAAAACAATGCAAAATATTACAGGAAAGTACATTTAAGGAGAGAAAAATGGAAGACGATATTCTCACCATCGAAGAAGTTGCAAAATATTTAAGAGTTTCAGAAAGAACAGTTTATGACTGGGCTCAAAAAGGCGAAATTCCATCAGGAAAGATTGGAACTGTTTGGCGATTCAAAAAAACTGAAATTGAAAAATGGGTAAACGAAAGACTTTCTTCAGGAACAAAACCTACAACACAGAATTTACAAGTTCAAGTAAAAAATATTTTATCACCAGATAGAATTATTTTTTTGAATCATTCAACTAAAAGAGATGCTCTTGTTGAACTAGCCAATAATCTTGCAACAGCTCCACAAGTAAAAAATGCTTCTGAACTTTCAGTTGAAATTATTAAACGAGAAGAATTGATGTCAACAGCAATCGGAAGAGGAATTGCAATTCCACACGTAAGACTTTCTTCTGTAACAGACTTAGTTATGAGCGTTGGTATCTGTAAAAATGATATTATTGATTTCCAAGCAATTGATGATACACCTGTAAGAATTCTTGTAATGATTGCAGCTTCATATAATCAACATGCATATTACCTTCAAACTTTATCTTTTATCAGTTCAAAACTTAAAGATAAAGAACTTAGAGAAGGTTTGTTAAATGCACAAACTCCAATGGAAGCATACGAATTATTAACAAAATAATTTACTAATCTTTTGTAAGTAAGATGAGTTGCCAAAAAAAACGGCAACTCTTTTTTTTTAGGGGATGTTCAAAGCAAAACCTGTCATCCTGAACTTGATTCAGGATCTAAACACTGTATATAGTGAAGATTCCGAATCAAGTTCGGAATGACAATTCTTTTTAGTCAGCCCCGACCGTTTTTTTAGGACAGTTATTTTTTTTATTCTGACAGTTGAATATTTATCCATTTATTTGTGTCGTTGTAATTTTGAGCAATTAGACCAAAATCAACCTTAGCAGTAGTTTCCCCAAGTAAATAAGAATTTCCAGCTACATCAATTTTTGCACCAGATTTATCTAAAACCGCGCCTACAATCGCATGAGAATATTCAGGCGATACAAACAAAGTTGATTTTATATTCATTTGATTTAATAAAATCGCTACAAGCAAAGAACGACTGTCGCAATCAGATTGTTCTCCTAAAAAAGTGCTACACAAATCTGTAAAATCAGTTCCTTCTGGAGTTCTACCGTATTGTTTTTCTTGTACAAATTGTAAAATTTTTTGAGCATAAGCAACTTGCGGATTTTCACTTTCCATACAATCCATAAAAAGATTTGAACAAAAACTAAAACAAGCTTTTTTTATTCTTCCATAACCATCACGATAAATCATTCTGTAATATCGATTCCAAGCAGAAAGCCAAAAATCAGTTTGAGAATAAAGTTCCAAAATTTGATATTCTCGTTCCACAAGATAATTGTTTGCATCAGCGTCTGATTTATCAAAATTCACTTGATAAGATTTTCCATCAAAGTTAAATTGATGAATTTCTGTTTCTGACTTTGGAAAAGCGAAAGTTGTAATTGCACCAGTTTCAAAAAAACTTCCTCTATCAACACAAAGTGAATCCAAAATTGAAAGCATCATTTGTTTGAAAATTTCTTTAGATTCAGTTGCTGTATAAGCAATTACTGAAAAATATTTATTTTTATCAGGAAGATTTACACATAAAGCCCAAGAATCACATAAAACATTGTTAAAATAAAAATTCATTGAACCTAAAGAAGTTTGTCGATTTCGCCAAGTAAAATCTTCAATTTGAATTTCACCTTGAAGTTTTGAAGAAGAATATTCTAAACATTCTTTTGTAGATTTAAATCGAGTTCCATCATAAACATTGATAATAATTTCAATAGGAATAAAATCACTTTCAAGAAAATATCCAGTTTCGTTGGAATCTGAAACATAAAATCCATCTGGCAAATCTAATGTATATCCAAATTTTTCGCTTGAAAGATATTCAGCAAAAACTGAAAAACTGAAAATTGAGAAAAGAAAAATTACCAACAAAAAAAATTTATTTTTGCTAAGAACTGATTTTATCTTACATAGTTTACACATCATCATATCTCCAATATAATTATCGAATGAATAAACTGCAAATATTATTTGAAAATGATGAAATTCGCGTAATAAACAAACCACAAGGCTTGGCAGTTCAAGGTGGAAAGGATGTAAAAACCAGCGTTGATACAGAATTGGCTCTTCAAACTGGCGAAAAAATTTATCCTGTTCACCGATTAGATAAAGAAACTTGTGGAATTTTAGTTACAGCAAAAAATCCCAAAGCAGCAACAAAATGGACAAATTTAATTGGCTCAAAAAAGGTAAAAAAAACGTATCACGCTTTATGTTTTGGAAAATTTGAAAAACTATCAGGAAAATTTGATTTATCAGTTATTGAAAAAGGATTAGAAAAAAAAGCACTCACCTACTACAATGTTTTATCTTGCAGTGAAGAAATTACATTTTCAGAAAATCCTTCAGAAAAGATTTGCTTTTCTTTGGTAGAACTCACTTTAGAAACTGGAAGAATGCATCAGATAAGAAAACATCTTGCTCAAAACAAAACTCCAATTCTTGCAGATGACAAATACGGAGATTTTAAACTAAACAAATTGATAAAAAAACAATTTGGAATAAAAAGATTGATGTTATTGGCAAAAATTTTAATGATAAATTCAACAGAAGATAAAAAAATCATTGGTAAAGATGGAAAAATCGAAGTTGAGTATCCTAATTATTTTTTACAAGCAATGGAAAAACTAAGTTTAAGCCATTGACAAAACTTCTTATAATGTACATCATAAGACACTATGGAAAATATCCCAATTTCATTGTCATATTTAGAAACTCTCTCTACTGCAGACTTATTAGAACTTGCTGAAGAATACGATTTAGATATACCAGAACAACTAAATCGTAGATTCATCATTTCTGAACTTTTAGAAATTGCTGATGAATTGAACGATGAACTAAATCAAAATTCAAATGATGACTTTGAAGAAAATACAGAAAATTTTGAAACTACAAAAGAACTTCCATTTACATATAATGAAACAACAATTGATGTA
>JAXJWW010000102.1:0-51473 GCA_036307825.1 Treponemataceae bacterium
CACTCTTGCCATTTTCATAAAGTTCAACTATTTGCTTCTTGAACTCTTCTGGATATTTTTTTGTTTCTTCTTTCATGCTACTTCCTTTCTCTTAGAATATTATGTAGCATTTTTTATGTCTACTATGTTATACTAACAGCATTTCAGGAACTTCAGATAGTGATAGAGACAATAATACATATTATAGTTACCAAGGAACTCATGAAGTAGGATTAAAAAAGCCAAATAGACTTGGATTATATGATATGAGTGGAAATGTTTCAGAATATTGTTATGGAAAAATTGACTGGACTCTTACGAGTAAAATAGAATATACAGGCGAATTAGAAATTGACCCTGTTCGTATTGATGAAACAGGAAATGGTAGACCGTCCTATGGTGGAAGTTGGAGAGGTGGAGCAGGTGGTGCTATTGTGCATGCTTTTCCTGATAATGTAGATTCTAGTTTTTCTGCTAGTATAGGCTTTAGAGTAGTTCGTTCTGCAAAATAAAATTTTTAAAGAATAGGAAGGAGTTTATGAAAAATAATTTAATTAAAATTTTATTATCTTTAGTTTTATTGATGTTTACTTTTTCTTGTAAACTTGATAGTGTTAGTAATAAATTTATTAATGATATATTGCAGGAAGATAACACAAAAGATTTTATTTTTATAAAAGGTGCAACCATTGAAGGAGCAATTCAAGCAGAAGGATACACAAAAAGTCCAGGATTTGTAGAGGGAGGTATTGTTACTATTACTGATTTTTACATGTGCGACCACGAAGTAACTCAAAAAGAATTTGCACGATATTACGAAGGTTATGAGTATCGTATAAATGAAAATGAAAAAGCTATCGGCGATAATTATCCTGCTTACGATTTAAATTGGTTTGATACATTAGTTTATTGTAATAATAGAAGTATCGCTGAAGGCAGAACTCCTTGTTATACCATTAGCGGTTCAACAAATCCAAAGGATTGGGGAAAAATTCCAAAAAGTAGATCTTGGGAAAGTTGGGATGATTGGGTTAATGTAGAATGCGATTTTTCTGCCAATGGTTACAGACTTCCAAGGCATATAGAATGGGAATACGCAGCCAGAGGTGGTAACGGTCTTGAAGGTTATCAATTTCAATATGCAGGAAGCGACAATTTAGATGAAGTTGCTGTTTGGAATACAGATGTTGTATCAGAAATAAAAACGAAAAAACCAAACGGTTTAGGAATTTATGATTTAAACGGAAATATAGAAGAATGGACTTTTGACAGATATAAAGGAAAAGAAAATGTCCTTTATGCAGGTGGATATTATTTTTATAAACAACCTGACGCTTTTCTTTTATCTAGGTCATATGCTAGTTGCATGGCAATAACACTAGCAGCACGAAATTCACAAATTGGGTTACGAGTAGTTTGTACTGCAGACTAAAAATTTTATATAAACTTTTAATTTTCAATAGGAGGCTTTATGCTAAAAAAAATTTTTTGTAATAAAAGATTTTCAGGAATTGTTTGGACTTTTATTGTTGGCGCTCTTTTTATGGGCTTTTCAATTTTGGGAGTTACATTAATGCCAACAAAAGTTTCTTGGTACATTTATAGTTCAGTTTTAAGAATTGTTTTTGGTTTTATTTGTTTATTTATCTTGAATAAATTTTTAGGCCGTTCAATAAAAGATGTATTGAGTTTTAAAAATCCTAAACTTGCGTTTATTTCAGGTTTTGGTTTTATTTTTTATGTTGCATTTTTTATTATAACATACAAAGTCGGATATATGGGAACAGTTGGATTTTCACTTGGATTATTTTGGACGCAAATAATTTTTCAGCAAATTACAACAGGCTTTTACGAAGAACTTAATTTTAGAAGTTTGTTGCTAGAAGGATATTTTAACGGTAACAAAGATTTTAAAAATAAATTGTTTTATTCATTGTTGAGTTTTGTTATTTTTGGTGCAGGTCATGTTATAACTGATTTTAGTTTATCAACTTTTTTAAGTACAGGAAGTTTTGGTTTTGTAATGGCTGTTATTTATATGAAATCCAAAAATATTATTCTTCCAATGATTTTACATTTTGTTGAAGATGTTTTTGCAAATTTGTTTCCTTACACACTATTTAATAATTTACCTTTGTTTGAAAATCTTTTTACTGCATTATGGTATGTAAATATCGGAATGATAATTTATTCTGTTGTAATTCTTTTTATAAAAGATAAAAAAGAAATATAAATAAATTATTACGAAATTATATGGCTCAACAAAATATTTATGATAACCAAACTTTTTTTGAAGGTTACAAAAAAATTCGAGAGAATGAAGTAAATGCAAATAACTTATTTGAAATTCCTGCTTTATTTTCTATGATGCCAAATTTAAATGATAAAATAATTTTAGATTTAGGCTGTGGCTTTGGAGACCATTGCAAACGCTTTGTTGAAAGTGGTGCAAAAAAAGTTATCGGCATTGATATTTCTGAAAAGATGCTTGAAATTGCAAAGCAAGAAAATGCTGATTCAAAAATAACTTATATCAATATGCCAATGGAAAATATTTCTAAGCTAAATGATAAATTTGATATTGTTGTAAGTTCACTTGCATTTCATTATGTACAAGATTTTTCTGGAGTTGTAAAAAATATTTTTGATATGCTTAATGAAAATGGAGTATTTCTTTTTTCACAAGAAAATCCATTGTGCACTTGTTTTTCTGGTGGCAACCGATGGACAAAAGATGAAAATGGAAATAAGTTGTACATCAATCTTTCAAATTACGGAATCGAAGGTGAAAGAGAATCTACTTGGTTTGTTGATAACGTAAAAAAATATCACAGAACATTTTCAACCATTATCAACACATTGATAGAAACTGGATTTACAATTGAAAAAATGATTGAACCACTTCCAACAGAAGACTTACTAAAAAAATATCCAGAGTATAAAGATTTATTTCACAAACCGGATTTTTTATTAGTTAAAGTTAGAAAATAATTAATTTTATTTTCGAAAAATATTTTAGGACAAAAAGCCAAGACAACAAGCGGCTTGTCCTAAAATATAATGAATAATTGCAACACCCCAAATATTTCGTTGCTTTTCATATAATCCACCAAGCAAACCTAAAAGAATAATTGCCGCAATCATGTACAAAAATCCATGCGCAATATGAACAGCTCCAAATAATAATGATGAAAGAATTACAGATGGAATAAAACCTTTTTTGCCATCAAATATTTTTCTGATACTTCCGTAAATCATACTTCTTGCTAAAAACTCTTGTATGATGGATGTAAAAATATAAGATATCCAAGAATATAAACCTATGTTCCAATTCCAAAATGGAGTACCAGCAGAAAAAAAATCAGGTGAAATTTGTAACATAATTAATTTTAATAATGATAAAATCAGTACAATAGAAATTGAAATCACACCAGCAGAAATAAAAGTTTGTTTGTAGTTACGAATTTTAAAACCTAAATCTTCAGAAGTAAAATCATTTTTTTTATAAATGATAACACCTATCACAAAAACCATTGCGTTAATAACTTGTGTTAAAATTTTTGTAGACGCATTTACTTTAAAAAATTCTAAACCAGATAATAAAAGCAAATACAAACAAACACAAGCTGTAACACAAAAAAATACAACTGTGGCGTCATTTTTTTTCTTCTTGTAAATTTCAGTGTCAGTAACATCTGCTAAAACTAAAACCACGCCACAAAAATCATTTGAATCTTCATTCTTTAAAAATGATGATGTTACTCGTAAATATATTTTATTATTATTCTTATCAATAAAAGATACAGAACCATAATGAGTTTGTTCTTTTTTGTAAACCGCATCAATTACTAATTGATGAAATGAATCATTTTCTTCATTTTGTTTTGTTCCAAAAAAAACATCAAAATAAGATTTACCAATATCATCTTTATTAAGATTTAAAAGTTCTCTACATTGAGGATTCATATAAATAATTCGTCCACGTTGGTCTAAAGCAATTACACCATCGTCAATATCGCGTAAAATTCGTGGTATCAAATCATTTTTATGTTCCATATCAATCACCAATTTTCTTTAATCGTTCTTTTTCTTGAATCAAAATTAATGAATTTGAGCTCTAACCTCGTTACACAACTTTTGTTCAGAATCAAATTTGTGTAAAATTTTTCCTGTAGCTTTTTTTGCTAAGAGTAACGAAAGTTTATTTTCTGTTAGTAAAGGATTGAAGTTTTCACCATTGTATCGAATTAGAACATCAGCATCATCCTTTTCTTCTGAATACTCAATAGTCACCAAGATTTCAAAAGGATTTGTCATTCTTGGAATAATAATTTGTACGCACATTTCTTCAATGTAAGATTGAAGATTATAAATTGTATGTTGAGAAACATGATGCTTTCTTCCGAATTCTTCGATTTGTGTATTTAATCCAATAAAGTCAAATCCATAAGATGTAATTGAATATTCAAGAACTTTTAGTTGACGAATAAATTGTCGTGTAAGTTCTTTTTGTGGATTATCAAAAATCTGTTCTGGCGTACCGTCTTCGTAAATTCCACCTTGGTCCATATAAAATACACGGTTACAAATTTCTCGAGCAAACTTCATTTCGTGAGTTACAATAATCATTGTTGTGCCCTGCTTTGCAAGGTCACGAATAACCGCTTGAACTTCACCAATCATTGTAGGGTCAAGGGCAGAGGTTGGTTCATCAAATAAAATAATTTCTGGTTCCATTGCCAAAGTTCTTGCTATTGCAACACGCTGTTTTTGACCACCAGACATAACATCAGGATAATTAAGAGCCTTTTCAGCAAGACCAACTTTACGAAGAAGTTCCATGCCTTTATCATAAGCTTCTTGTTTTGATTTTCCCAACAAATCCATTGGAGCGGACATAATATTTTCAATTACTGTCATGTGAGGACATAAATTAAAATGCTGAAATACCATTCCAATCTTGCGACGGATACGAGCAACATCACATCCCTTTGCTGTAATTTCTTCGCCATCAACAAAAACTTTTCCAGAAGTAGGCTGATCTAATAAATTGATACAACGAATCAGCGTGGATTTTCCTGTTCCAGATGGACCGATTACAGAAATTACATCGCCTTTGTGAATTTCAACATTCACATCCTTTAGAGGAACTGCAGTTGGATATTCTTTTCTCAAATGTTCAATACGAATCATAAAGCCTTCACTCCTTTCAAAATTTCTTCTTTGCTACGACGCTTTGGTTCAAAACGCAATTTTACAAGTTTCAATAGTAACGAAAGCAACCAAGTCAAAATAAAATAAATGATTGCTGTTGCAAGTAACGGGAAGAATGCTTCATAAGTATTACTTCGGATAATATCACCCATTTTTGTTAAGTCGTTTACAGCAACATAACCTACAACTGCGGTTGCTTTGATAAGTTCTACAGCTTGCCCACAATATGAAGGAAGGAAAACATCCATAGCTTGAGGTAAAATAATACGGAAGAAAGTTTTTGTTTTTGGATACCCTAAAGCATAAGCAGCTTCTGTTTGTCCAAAATTAACACTGTTAACTGATACTGCAAGATGGTCATAAACGAATGCACCAAAGGTAAGAGTAAATCCGATGATTGCTACAACTACACCACTCATATCTCTAAAGTTACCAAAAATAACATAGAATAAAATCATAAGGATAACAACAATTGGTGTTCCTGCAATAATACGAGAATATACTTTTGCAATTCCTTTTGACACAACTTGAATAAACTTTTTATCGGAACGGCTAAGCATATAAAGTCCAAAACCAAGTAATGAACCAAAAATTGCAGAACAAATACTGATAAGCATTGTAACACCAATTCCTTCCAAGATTAGTTTCCATCGGTCTTCGCGAATAAAAGTTTTTTCAAAATCAAGTTTTACATCATCCCAGAAAGCAACCTCAGAAGCAGATGAATCTTGTTTTACAACCATAACAACATCTACAGATAGATAACTTTCTGAAAAATTTACACTTTCTGCCCTTTCTTCACTTATGGTAATTCCACCTGCTCCAATATCGTATTTACCAGCAACAACTCCTGGAAGAATAGCATCAAAAGTAGTAGTAATAATTTCTAGTTTATAACCATATTCTTTAGCAAAGTGTTGCAAAAGTTCAACTTCTAAACCTACGATATTACCATCTTTCACATAAGCAAGAGGCTTTAAGTCTGGTGAAACAACTAGTTTAATAGTTCCATTTTCGCCAGTTAATGATTTTATATCAAAAACTTCTGTAGGTTCTGTATCAGCAACCCATTTTGCATAAAGACTATCAAGGAATCCATTTTCTCTTGATTTTATGATAAAAGTATCCAACTGATTACGCAAGTTAGTATATTTTTCATCCTTTTGAAAAATATAACCAGCATTACTATTTGCTATTACACCAGGAACAGCTTTTATTTTTGCACCTTCCCAGATAGCACCTGTTACATAAGTTATTTCTGATAAATAAGCATCTATTTTGCCTTGTTCTACAGCAAGAATCATATCAGAAGTAAGTGTATAATATTGTCGTTTTGCATCTGGAAAATTCTCTTTTGCATAAAGGTCATAAAGACTTCCTGTTAGAACACCTAGTGTGGCATTTTCAAAATCAGCTAAAGTTTGTTCTTTTTTACCAATACTATCATCTTTGACAACAGCAAGGGCGAAGGTTTCTAAATGAGGGATAGAAAAAGTAACACTTTCTGTACGCTCAGGAGTAATTGTAATTGCAGAAGCACCAATATCACATTTGCCACTAACAACAGATGGAATTATAGCTTCAAATACCATTCCATGAAAATCTAGTTTGTATCCGTAAGTGTGAGCAAAAAGAGTAAGAAACTCAACTTCATATCCTGTAAAAAAGTGACCTTTTTGATAAGCAGTTGGTCTCATAGAATCCCCAATTGCAATTTTTAAGGTTCCATTTTCACCCGTAAGTTTTGTATAATCAGGATGTTCAGTAGGTTCTGCATCACCAAACCATTTTTTATCCAATGCTTTTAAAGTTCCATCTTTCTTAGACTGAGCA
This sequence comes from Treponemataceae bacterium, assembly GCA_036307825.1. Classification (GTDB taxonomy): domain Bacteria; phylum Spirochaetota; class Spirochaetia; order Treponematales; family Treponemataceae; genus RGIG9060. The sequence continues at coordinate 7,027 of JAXJWW010000102.1, forward strand.
ACAAAGGAATTTATCTGATTAAGCAAATTTTCGTCATATCCAGTTTTTGCAAAAACCAAGGCATTAGAAAGAGACTCAATTGGTTCATCAATACAAGTGATATCAGCATTTTCCCACTTCATACTTGCATAAACATCTTTGTCTGCAAACAATACATCAACTTTTCCTTGTTTCAGCGCAAGAAGTACATCAGCAGTTGAAGCAAAATATTTTCTAGTAGCCTTTGGAAATTTCTTTTGAGCAATAATGTCGTAATTTGTTCCAGTTACAATTCCAATTGTTGAGGTTTCAATATCAGCAAGAGTTAACTTTTTATTTGTTACTTCATCTTTTGGAGAAATAGCCATTACAATAGGACTTTTGCAATATGTGTCTGAAAAAAGTACACTTTCTTTTCGTTCTTCAGTAACAGTAACGCTAGAAATAACAAGGTCATATCGTTCTGCAGCAAGACTTGGTAAAAGAGCACCAAAATCCATTATGTCAATTTCTAGTGCATAGCCATATTCTTTAGCAAAATTAAAGATAAATTCAGCATCCAATCCAGAATAATTTCCATTATTCAAATAATTAAATGGTCTACTTTCAACAGAGATAGCAACACGCAAAGTTCCCTTTGTTCCAATTAAGGTTGAAAAATCAAAAACTTCGTTTGGTTCAGATGAAGAAAACCACTTTTCCTGAAGTTGCTCTAACCAACCATTTTGAGTTTTAGTTTTAATAAATTCATTTATTTGATTTTTTATTTTTTCTGAATCGTCATTTTTAGGGAAAGCTACAGCATATTCTGTTGCAGGCATATCCATCTGAATATAGGAAAGATTTTCACCTTCCCAAGATAATGGAGTAAAAAATCCTTTATCCATCAAAATACCGTCAATTTTTTCTTGTTTTAAGTTCAAGATTAAATCGGTAATATTCATAAAATAAAGTCTATCAGCCTTAGGAAAATATTCCTTTGCAAGTATATCAAATGAAGAACCTGTAAGAACACCGATTTTTGCGTTTTCAAAATCTTCCATTTTATTAAAAGATTTTGTTTCTCTAGGATTACATCCAGATAAAATACTTGTAAAAATCATCACAAGTACAAAAAGAAAAATATTTTTTTGCAATTTTTTCATTGAATAAACTCTCCCTTTAAATTTTTATTTCATATAATATTGTAATTAAAAGAATACAAATCAACTGTAAAAAATTATATCATAATTTATTTGATAATTGAATATATAAATTATATTTGAAGTCAAAAATAAAAACTATAAAAATCATTTATTAAACAAAATCACTTCTGGACGATACTCAAAATGCATGTTGTCCCAAATAATCCATTTGCCACCCAAAATAAATCCGTGCTCTTCAAAAATTTCAATTACTTTTTGTGGAGGCATCCAACGACGGTCCAAATCTAAAAGCATCCAATTTTGTGGATCGATATCGCGACGCCACGCCCAGTAAAGATTTTTTTTATTAATTTACTTCAGCCAAGTCTGAAAGGTAATAATCGAGAGTTTCATCTATTTCCTTTTTTGTTATTCCATTTTCTAATGCTAGTTTTTCATATTTACTAGCATTTTCAGAATCTCCAAAATAATTATAAATTATCACAAGAAGTTTCATGGATTGTACACATTTTTCATTTATAGATAATGACTGTTTTGCATTTTTTATTGCGTTTTCATAGTCTGCAGCATAAAAATATGAATAAGCTAAATTATTGTACGCAAAATAATTAGATGGATTAAGTAAGATTCCCATTTTACAAGTTTCTATTGCTTTATCAAAATCTGATAAATCCTGATATTGAATAGATAAGTTAGAATAAACGCGACTATCACCTAATCCTTGCTGAATCATAGTTTCATAAATTTTTATTGATTCAGAATAATTTTCCATATCAGTATTATTGAGTGCTAAGAATAAATTTACACAATAAAGTTCATTAGTTGTTTCACATTTATTTTTTAACTCTTCCAAAATAGATATTGATTTAGTAAATTTGCTTTCATTATACAACGATATACTTTTGAGAAGTTTATTATACAGTTTTTTATTTTTGGAAAAAGAATCTTTAATTATATCAGCATAATTTTTTTCATAAAAATATTGAGATTTTCTACCACTAAAAATAGCAAACAAAAAAATGATAATAAATTTAACAGTATGTCTATTTTCAAGTAAGAAAGTTTCATTTTCATTAAAAAAAACATTGTAGACAAGTACAAAAACAGAAAAAACTAAACATATTACATAAAAAATTAATAATATTTTTCTAAACATTTTATTCATGTTAACTAAAATCTAAAAAGACATACCATTTATTGCCATAAAAATTAAAACAGTTCCTACAGTTAATGGAACAATAACATAAAAAAGAAAATGAATTATATTTCCTGCAACTTTACCCCACTGCTCTTTCATAGGCTCTAATTTCTTAAACCATTCAGGTTTTACAAATCGACACACACAAGAAAAAATACCATAGCCCAAAGCAAAAATTCCTAACACTAAAGTATAATAATTCACATTATTCTCCCATAAAATTTTTGTTAAAAGTCAAAAATATTCTACAATACATAAATCAAATATTCAATTCAAAATCCCATTTAAAAAAAATTAATTTACTTCTTGTAATAATTTATTAAACAAAATTACTTCGGGACGATATTCAAAATGCATATTGTCCCAGATTATCCATTTTCCGCCCCAAATAAAACCATGTCTTTCAAAAATCTCGATTACTTTTTGTGGAGGCATCCAACGACGGTCTAAATCTAAAAGCATCCAGTTTTGTGGGTCAATGTCGCGACGCCAAGCCCAGTAAAGATTTTTTTGTTGCCTTGATTCTAATTTCTTAGAAAAGTTGGCAAGTACAAGATAGTTTTAATTCTACACCTTGTTGAAAATTTCCTTCTGTGTGTTTGTTATTGAAAACGAAAGAGTAAGTTCCTTGTGCAGCAACTTTAAAAAATGATGAAAAATAATATTCGCCAGAAATTGAAATATCATTTCTATATTGAATTGTTCCAGATAGCCATTTTTGTCTTGCGATTTCAATTCCGTCTTCTGCAGAAATAAGTCCAAGTAAATGTGCAACTAAAGGATAGTAAGATGGATATTCAGTATCATCATCGGAATCAACTTTTGATTTTGCAGTTTGTAAAATTGTATCGGTATTTATTTCACCTTTTAGTGTAAGAAGATAACCTAAGTTTACAGACCAATTTTGAGTTTTATTATATCCTACATTAAAATTAAATGCAAAAGTATCTGGACCAAATGGTGTTCCAATCCAAGTGATTACATCCTTTTCTCTTTTAAAATCTTCTCTAATTTTTACCATTGACCAATCAGGACTTTGTTTAATATACAAAAATGGACATGCATATAAAAATTCAGAGTTGATATTAAAGAATCCTAAATCTTTTGAAGGAATAGAATATTCAAATCCTCCTTGCCAAGAATATCCATCTGGTAAAAGTTTTCCGTAAGTTGATGTTAATTCGCTAGGAGTTTGTAATTCTGTATTTGCCCATAAAGCATAAATTCTAAGATTTTTTATTGGATAGTAATCCATAGAAACGCCAAGATAAGATGAGTAGTGACTTGCCAAATTATATTTTGTAGATGTTCCTTCTGGAAAATCTTGAAATGAACAATAAAATGAATGTAAGAACATTGCAGGATTTAAATATCTTAATTCAATTGGACCATTTCGTAATCCACCTTCAGTTATACTGAATTTTAAATTTTGAAATAATTTAAAATTAAAATTGTGTAAGTATAAAAATTTTTCTTTTTCAACTTGAGTAAAAACTAAATTGTATTTAAAGTTTGGTGAATATGCATTTAGAACAGAGTAAGCATCAGTTTCAAAAGTAGAATTATAAATTACAGAACCAAGTTTTGTTTTTCCGATTGTAAAGCCTTCTTTTCCGACAGTAGCAGAAAGTCCCCATTTATCAAAATAAACGCCTGTGTTTCCGTAAGCGTAACGAGGATATTCAAATTCTAGTTGCTCGTAATTAATAGGAATGTTTGTAAAAGAATCTGTAAATTTTGAAGTTTCATAATTTTTACCAAAAGTTAAATCAAATTCTAAAGCAAAATTATTTGCAATCCCAAAAATCAAAGGAAGATTAAATGGCCAGTCCTTGTAATAATAAGTTACTGTTGAATCAAATTCTTTATTTGTTCTTGCATAAAGTTCTGGAGTGAGTTTTAAATCTGCAGATACGCGAGTAAATTTTTCTTCAGTTTCTAAATTTGTTTTTTCTGTAGTTTCAATGTTACGTATTTTATTTATGATATCGATAAATTTTTCTTTCTTTAAATAATTAGTTGTATACAAGAAATTATAAACATCATCATATAAAACTTTTCCGCTTTCAGATAATTTTTCATAATCTAATTGGCTAAGATTAAATTTTAATTCACCAACAGAAATTGGTGGATTGTCCAAAAATAAAACTTCTTTTGAATCATAACTTAATGTGTACATTGCATCATATACCCAATGATTAGCCTTTATCAGTTGACTATCATTTGTAATTTGAGCATACATAAATGTAACAAAAAAAATAAATAGAAGTGAAAAAAAGTTCTTCTTAGTTTTTGTTTTCATAATAAAAATCTCCTAAAAAATTATTTTATGTCTTGTAATAATTTATTAAACAAAATTACTTCGGGACGATACTCAAAATGCATGTTGTCCCAAATAATCCATTTTCCGCCCCAGATAAAACCATGACTTTCAAAAATCTCGATTACTTTTTGTGGAGGCATCCAACGACGGTCCAAATCTAAAAGCATCCAATTTTGTGGATCAATATCACGACGCCACGCCCAATAAAGATTTTTTTGTTGCCAACCTTTTGGTAAAACATCGAGTGCTAATCCCATGCTATGAACAGAACGATTCCCTGAATCACTAATCACTCGCCATGAATAAGAATCAGCACTATCTAATTTTTCTAAAAATGAATTTACTTCGATATTAGTTTTTGCCTGTGCAAAAATATCTTTTTGAACATCATCTAATTTTTTATGAATTGCTTCATGGGGATTAGTTTTTCGATTTAGAAAAATAAATTGTTTTATATGTTGTTCTGTTGTTGTTCTATTTTCAATATCGTAAATTAAATCGTATAAAAATTGAGGAGTTCCTTTTCCTGATGTGCGATTTTTTGGATTAGAAAAATTTTTTATCCGTTCAATATCTTCTTGTGTAAAGTCTTTAGGATTTGGAACTTCTTTTGGATAATGATATAAGAGTGAAGAATAAGAATCTTTGTTTTCAAGTTCTTCAAGTGGTAAAAATTTTGCATTAGCCCAATAAAGAGTTTGCTTTTTTTCGTTTACAGAAATTTCGATTTTCCAATCATTTACATTTTTATCAAAAGATTTTTTGAATTTAACTTGAGGATAAGAAACTTCAAAAAGATTTAAAAGTTCAATATTATGATTTATTTGATTTGTTGAATTTTGCAAAACTTCAGAAAAAAAATTAAAGTTAAAAAAAATTAAAATAAGTGAAACAAGAAATATTTTTTTCATGTCAAACATCCTGTAAAGCAAAACTAGAATAAATTTGATTTATAGCTTCTGTGTAAATGCCAGGTTTTTCGTAAACAATTAAATTGTCGTAAAATTTTAATCGAGGATTTGCATTTTTTCTTGCTTCAATTAAAACAAGATTTGGTTCTTTTGATAAAAAAGGTGAAATCAACTGAATTGCTTTTGGTTCAATTTTATGATTTATCAAAGAACTAAAAATTTCTGGCAACCGAAATGGACGATGAATCATAAAAAATTTTCCGCAAGGTTTTAGCAAAAAATCCACAGCAGAAATTATATCTTCTAAATTACACAAAACTTCATGTCGAGCAATTGACTTTGCGTCAGATGGATTTTGTTTTCCATGTTCGTTTATCATGTAAGGTGGATTTGTAACAACAATATCAAAACTGTGCTTTGTAAAATTCTCGCTAACAGATTTTATATCACCTTGAACAATTTGAATTTTATCTTCAAGTTGATTTAACTCAACACTTCTTTTTGCAAGTTCTACATTTTCTTCTTGTATTTCAAGTCCTGTGATTTCTTTAGCATTTGACTTTGCCAACATCAAAGGAATAATTCCGTTGCCTGTTCCTAAATCAATTACCTTTTCATCTTTTCTTATTTTATCAAATGCAAAATGGCTTAAAAGAATTGCGTCAATTCCAAATTTAAATTTTTCAGAGTCTTGAATAATTTTGTATCCATTTTTTAGTGTGTCGATAATTTGCATTTAATTTGATTATAAAAAAAAATTAAATTTTTGTCAGTAAGAGATTTTTATAAAAGCTTTTCAACTTTTTTAAGCACATCTACATCCGCAGGAAGCCAATCCACAGAATAAAGATTTTTTTTATCAAGCCATTTTGCGTTTTGATGTTCTAATAAAGTGATTTCTTGATTTTCAGAAAGTTCACATTCAAAACATTTCATTGAAAGATGAAAATTTGGATAGTCATATTCAATTGTGTGAACAAAATTTTTTACAAGGATTTTTGCGTTAAGTTCTTCCTGAATTTCTCGAACAAGAGCATTTTCAGGTTTTTCGCCAGCTTCGATTTTTCCGCCAGGAAATTCCCAGCCACCTTTGAACTTTCCGTAACCTCGTTGAGTTGCAAGAATTTGTTTTTGGGAAGAGTTTTCTGGTGCAACACGAAAGATGAGAGCTGCTACTACATGGATGGTTTTGGGTGGGAGGTTATTCATTGTTTTTATCCTTCACAGTAATTATAAAGATTTTGAGGAACAGGTGGTTCAATATCAAATTTGATATTTACAACAGATTCCCCAGATTTCATTTGAGTCTCTAAATAAGAATTATAATTCATTTTGCCAAGATAGTAAAAGTCTGTTCCTTTTGCATTATTTTTTTATATAAAAAGCACTACGCGGATATAATTTTGTGGAAAAAAATGAAAAAAAATGATAACATAAAATTGTATAAAAAAGACTATACAAAAATAAAGATATAAAATATAATAAAATATAGGAGTGTTTTTTATGAATATAATCAATGCAATTTGTAATCTTGTAAAAAATCCGCAATATAGATTAAAACAATATTCACTAAGCAGAAATCGTGCAAACAGTATGGGTGAATCTTTAGAAGAATACATAAAAGACTTATTTGCAGGTGTCCTCAATGATACAACCGATGAAATGAGAGATGCAATTATTCAAAATACTTTTAGTTATACAGGAAATCAAAATAATCCACCTGATGCAATGCTTTGGGGAGGAGATGTTATAGAGATAAAAAAAATTGAAAGTAAAAATGCAGCACTTGCATTAAACTCAAGTTATCCAAAACATAAGCTTTATTCAGATAGTACAATGATTTCAACCGCTTGTAGAGAAGCTGAAAATTGGACAGAGAAAGATATTATATATTCTGTTGGTGTTTTAGATAAGAAAACTGAGCAATTAACATCTTTGGCATTTGTATATGGAGAAGATTATTGTGCTTCTAAAGAGATATATGAAAGAATAAAATCTACAATTAAGGAAGGTGTTGAAAGTATTTCTGATATTGAATTTACTGAAACTAAAGAACTTGGTCATGTTAATAGAGTTGATCCTTTAGGAATAACATATTTGCGTGTTCGTGGAATGTGGGGAATTGAAAATCCATTCAAAACTTTTGAAAAACACTACAAAAGGGATGATTCAAATGATTTTAATTTCATGTGTATAATAAATAATGACAAATATTTTTCTTTTGATAATATATATGAATTAGAAAATTTAGTTTTAGAAAATGAAAACTTAAAAATAAAAGATATACAAATAAATAATCCTGATAATCCTAGCCGATTAAGATCTGCAAAATTGATTACATTTTCGATAAGAGGAAATAGAAATGAAAGTAATTAGTTTATTTTCTGGGGCAGGTGGATTAGATTTAGGATTTGAAAGATCTGGTTTTGAAATTGCAATGGCAAATGAATATGACAAAACTATTTGGGCTACATATGAAAGAAATCACAAAGCACCCTTGATTAAGGGCGATATTAGAAATATAAAAGAATCTGACTTTCCTTCTGATATTGATGGTATTATTGGAGGACCTCCTTGCCAAAGTTGGAGTGAAGCAGGGGCTTTACGAGGAATAAATGATTCTCGGGGACAATTATTTTTTGATTATATTCGAATTTTAAAAAATAAAAAACCTAAATTTTTTTTAGCAGAAAATGTATCAGGAATGTTAGCAGATAGACATTCAGATGCAGTTCATAATATTTTAAATATGTTTAAAGAATCAGGATATGATGTTTCTCTTACATTGGTAAATGCCTCTGATTATGGAGTTCCTCAAGATAGAAAGCGAGTTTTTTATATTGGATTTAGAAATGATTTAAATATAAAATTTCAATTTCCTACACCAACAACGGCTAGTAATGAAAGTAAGAAAACCTTAAAAGATGCTATTTGGGATTTATATGGAAAGGAAGTTCCTGCTTTATCAAAAAACAAAACAAATGGAGTATTAGAAATTCTTAATCATGAATATTTTATTGGTGCATATTCAACAATTTTTATGAGTAGAAATCGTGTTCGTGCATGGGATGAACCAGCTTTTACAGTTCAAGCAAGTGGTAGGCAATGTCAATTACATCCTCAAGCTCCTAAGATGGAAAAAATCGGATTAAATAAGTGTCAATTCGTTGAAGGAAAAGAAAATCTATATAGACGTTTAACTGTTAGAGAATGTGCTAGAGTTCAAGGTTTCCCTGATGACTTTGAGTTTATTTATAATGATGTTGATGATGGATATAAAATGGTAGGAAACGCAGTGCCTATAGAATTAGCAAGGATTGTGGCAAACTCTATCAGAAATCATATAGAAAATATAAATTAGTTTTTTATGCCCAAAATTTAAACCACAACTTTACACTCGTATCACAAAATTTGTGGTATTTTACTTGATATTCGATCCCTTATGAATCATCACGCAAAGTCAAATAAAAAAATAATATCACAAACATTTAACTTGTAAATTTTTATACACAAATTAGTATATTTTCTTGACAAATCAATTACTATACATTACTATACAAATATGCAGAACAATCCAAAATTATTTGAAAAAACAACAATTCGTACGGCTTGGAACGAACAAGAAGACGATTGGTATTTTTCTATTGTTGATGTAATTGGTGTTTTAACTGAAACAACTGATTATCTTACAGCACGAAAATATTGGAATAAATTAAAACAAAGGTTAAAAGCAGAAGGATTTCAACTGGTGACAAATTGTCACCAGTTGAAGATGTTAGCCGCTGATGGAAAAATGCGACTTACTGATGTAGCAAATACAGAGCAATTACTTCGCATTATTCAGTCTGTTCCATCAAAAAAAGCAGAACCTTTTAAACAATGGCTTGCAGAGGTTGGAAGAGAGAGAATAGAGGAAACTATTGATCCTGAATTAACAATTGATAGGGCTTTAGATACTTACTTAAAAAAAGGCTACAGCAAAGAATGGATTAATCAACGATTGCAATCAATTCAAGTTCGTAAAGAATTAGCGGATGAATGGGAAAGTAAAGGTGTAAAAAAAGGAATTGAATTTGCAATTCTTACCGATGAAATAACAAAAGCATGGTCTGGAATGACTACTCGTGGATATAAAACTTTAAAAGGTCTAAAAAAAGAAAATCTTAGAGATAATATGACAACCACGGAAATTATTTTGAATATGCTTGCCGAAACTGCAACAAAAGAAATATCAAAACAAGAAAATCCATCTTCGTTTGATGAAAACAGAAAAATTGCACAAAGAGGAGGGAATATAGCCGGTAATGCACGAAAGGATCTAGAAAAAGAAATAGGACATTCTGTAATTTCTGAAAAAAATGCTTCAGAAATTCATGCCACTGAAATAAATTCAGTTGTTACAAATCTAATAGAAGAAACCTCTCAGATTACAAATAATGACAAGGAATAATTATGAAATCAGTAATAAAAATTTTGCGTGAACAAAATAGATACACACAAACGAAACTCGCTGAAGTTTTAGGGATTTCTAGACCGGCATATATTAATTACGAAAATTTGGAACAAGATCTTCCTATTTCTGTTGTAAAAGCCTTATCAAAACTTTTTAATGTAAGTTATGAATGTATTATCGAAAACAAACTACCAGAAACAGAATCTGAACATGATAAAGAAGCATTAACAAAAATTTGTACTTGGTATCCTAAATTAAAACAAAGTGAAAAACAAGCTGTTTTTGAAATGATAAGAATTATGGCTTCTGAACATCTTTCCCCCTCTTAAACCACAAGTTTACACTCGTATCACAAAATTTGTGGTATAATGTTCGTATGAACCAAACTGAACTTCACGAATCAATTATAAAAAATTCTCAAATGACTTTTGCTCGTAGTGGTGGAAATGGTGGGCAGAATGTAAATAAATTAAACACAAAAGTTCATCTTGTACTTTCGGTTTCTTCTCTGGCAGGAATTTCTGAAGAAGAAAAACAACTTTTACGAGAAAAACTAAAATCAATTTTGAATAGTGATGATTGCTTATTTTTGAATGTTGACGATGAACGCTATCAAGAACGAAATAGAGAAATTGCTTTAGCACGAATAGAAAATCGGATTGTACAAGCTTTAACCGTTCAGAAAAAAAGAATTAAAACAAAGCCTACGCTTGCTAGCAAAGAACAAAAACTTAAACTGAAAAAAATCCGTTCTGAAATTAAGAAAAACAGAAGTAAAAATTTTGCAAGATACGATATTTAACGCCACATCGTCATTCCCAAACTTATCGCACCGTCATTCCGAACTTGTTTCGGAATCTCCACACCAACGCTTTTCACACAGATGCTGAATCAAGTTCAGCATGACAAAAACAGACTTGCCACATTGCCATTCCGAACTTGATTCCAGAATTTACGCCAATTGTCATTCCGAACTTGTTTCGGAATCTTTATGACTAAATTCAGAATAAAACTTTTTATACTTCACCATTTATACTTTACGCAAGTTTATTAATAAAAAAAGCACCCTACTAAGAGAGTGCTTTTGCGTAAGAAAAAAATTAATTCAGATGTGAATTATTTCTTTACTTTTACAAGTGTAACTGGGTCACGATTATCTCTTTCCCATTTCATTCCTTCTTTGTCAAAAGAGAACTTCCAAATTCCATTGTATGATGAACTATGTTCTTCAATTGTAAGAAGGTCATTTTCTGTTGACCATTTACCTTCTTTTGTATTTACTAAAGTTTTTACTTCTCCATTTACCAAAGAAATATCAGCTGATGTAAAAGTTCCATCATCTTTGAAAGTAAAACGTGTAGCAGCTGCTGTTGTTGTGTCACCAACAGTAGCACTTGAATAAATATAATCCCATTCACCAATGAAACGTAAATCATTTGCTCCACATCCAACAAATGTCATAGCAAGTACCAATGCTAATGCTACGATAGCTAATTTTTTCATAATACAACCCCTTGTATTTAAAATAATAAATTCATCTCCCACAGGAGATGTTATGTTTATTATACGATTATGTATAAAAACCGTCAAGAGAAAAAATTAAATTTTAAGTGGCAAGTTTACATTGCATTGGTTGTAAACTTGCCTATTTTAAGAATATCAGAAGGGGTTGTATTTCTGTTATTCTTGAATTAAATTTGTTGAATTATTCAGTAACTTTCTTAAGAACAATAACATCATCTTTTAAACGGTCTGGTCTTACTTGAGTCCAAGTCATTTCCTTTACACCAATATCTACTGTATATACACCATCTTCAGTTTTACCGTCAGCATAAGTAATTGTTAATGTTGTTCCTGTATCATCGAGAAACCATTTTCTTTCTACGAAATTTTTACCTTCGTCTATGTCTGATTTATTGTTTGTAGAAAATAATTTAGCTTTGTTATCTTCTTCAAAAACATATCTTACATATGATACACCATAATTTGTTGAAGAAATTTGTGTAACAGCTTCATCATCATCAGCCTCTTGAACACTATAAACATCCCAATTACCAAGAAGTGCTTTTTCACCAATAGCGCCACATCCAACGAATACACAAGCAAGCAACAATGCTGCTAAAACAACTGCCAATTTTTTCATAATAATTGACCCCTTTCCTATAAATTTTTTTTATCAAAGTACTTAGAAAATCTAATTCGCTTTGATTTATAAAATTAGCATACCACGATTCCCCCCCCCCGTCAAGTAGGCGAATACAAAATATTTTAAATAAATCATAAATTCTAAAGAAATCTGTAAAAAGTAAAATATCACAGGTCTTCGAAAAGTCTGGAGTGATAGTAAGGTCAAGAATTGCATAGCAAGATACTTATAGGTTGGGATAAAAATGCTGTAGATGCTGAATTTATTTCAGCTTTGATTTACAACAAAGTAGAACTTTCTAGCTTTTTAAGATATAGTTAATCCTATGGATAGAAGACAAAAACGCACAAGAGAGTCGATTTTTAACGCTTTTACATTGTTGCTTGCAAAAGAAAATTACAATCAAATTTCTGTTCAACAGATTATCGATACTGCAAATATTGGAAGATCAACTTTTTATTCTCATTATGAAACAAAAGAATCCTTGTTAGAAGATTTGTGCAAAGAACTTTTTGGTCATATCGTCGATACTGCACAAGGTTTGCCCCACGGTCATTATCATTTTTCTTGTGGAAATTCAGATGATTCAGTTTTTTTACACCTTTTACGCCACTTACAAGAAAATAATTACAATATCCTGCAACTTTTATCATCACCTAATAATGATATTTTTTTGCACTACTTTAAATCAAATTTGCAAAAACTTATTCAACTTCAATACGCAGAAAAAGGATTGCTAAAAAAATCAAAATTACCACAAGATTTTTTAGTTCATCATATTTCATCATCCTTTGTTGATACAGTAGATTGGTGGATTTCAAAAGGCATGAAAGAAAGTGCTGAACAAATCACAGAATATTTTTTAGCAACAATTGAATCGATTTTTACAAATTAAAATTAGTTCATTGACAAGTAAACATAATTTTTTTATTCTATTTTTGAATTTGATTTAAATCATCAGCAAACTTGGCAGGAAATAAAATGCAATCACTTTTAATTGAAAATTTAACTTCATTTAATTTAACTCGACAAGAAGCTACCATTTATGTTGCGCTTTTAACTCACGGACAAATGACAGGATATGAAGTTGCAAAAGAAACAGGTGTTGCTCGTTCAAATGTTTATTCTTCCTTACAAAGTTTGGTTGAAAAAGGCGCATTGTACTTAATTGAAGGTGAAACAACAAAATATCTTCCTGTAGAAATAGATCTTTTTTTGAAAAATCGATTTGAAGAATTAAAAGAAAAAGCTTCTCTTATCGAAAAAAACGCTCCAAAAAAAATTGAAAATCAAGATGGATACATCACAATTGTTGGTTCAAAAAACATTGAAAATAAAATTATCAAAATGCTTGAAGAAACAAAAGAAAGGCTTTATGTTTTGTCTTCAAGTAAAATTCTAAAAAAGTTTGAAAATCAACTAGTAAATCTTGTAAAAGAAAACAAAAAAGTTGTAATAATTTCTGATGAATTTGTTATATCAGGTGCAATTTGCCACAAAACTTCAACTGAAGAAAATCAAATTCGATTGATAACAGATTCAAGTTTTGTCCTTACTGGAATTTTATCAGGAAATCAACACGACACTTGTTTATATTCTGGACAGCAAAATCTAGTTGATGTAATGAAAGAAGCACTAAAAAATAAAATTGAACTATTAGGAAAATAAAAAGCTGTCTAAGATAATTTTAGACAGCCTTTCAATAAACTCACCTATTTTCGAAATTTTGAAACAACGAGCAGGGCAACACCAAGAAGAAGAATTACGGCGCCACATATTGTAATTATTGGCGAAACTGCATACAATTTTAGAACAGTTACTAATTCAGCAACATCTTCATTATCAGACATTTCAAGAAGATCGTCCAATGTTACACTTTGCCCAAAAACTTTAACTTCACCATTCATCAACTTAGAAACTAAAGAAGGAGTAATACCTTCACCTGCAAAAAAAGTAGCAACTTCATTTAACTCTTTTGCATTTTCGTTATTATCAACGGCCAAACGAACTCCAATACCGCCAAGTAACAAAATAGCTCCAAGAATTAAACAAACAATAGAAATCTTTTTCATAATACCTCCTAAAAAAAGAACATCTTAATATAAAACTCATTATAAAATATAAATTCCAGATGTCAAATAGAAAAATGAAATTCTATAAATTGTGCAACATTACTTAAATAAAACTTGACAATACGTACAATTTATATTATTTTATACGTATGAATAGCAATTCAAAACTTACATTAAAATTAAATACAAATTCTATTCTCAAAGCAAAAAATTATGTTGCGCAAAAGGGAATTTCACTTTCTAAACTTGTGGAAGATTTTTTTGACGGCATAACTTCAGATTCAAATTCTGATTCTACTGAAACAACTTCTTATTCTCCTTTAATAAAAGAACTTTCTGGAATTATTACACTTTCAGATGAAAATGATTATAAAAATGAATATGAAAATTATTTAAGAGAAAAATATGAATAAAGTTTTTGTAGATTCCGATGTAATTCTGGATTTGTTAGCACAACGCATTCCTCATTTTCATTTTTCGGCTTTATTATTTACATTTGCTGATATGAAAAAGTTAGAATTGTACACTTCTCCAACAGTTTTTTGTAATGTATTTTATATTTTACGGAAAGAACTTGGAATTGAAAAAGCAAAATCCGCACTTAGAAAATTAAGACTTTTAATAAAAATTATTGATTCTTCAGAAAAAACTATCGACTGTGCATTAAATTCTGAATTTTCTGATTTTGAAGATGCAATTCAATGTTACACAGCACAAAATCATCAAATTTCAATTATTGTAACAAGAAATGTAAAAGATTATAAAACCGCAGGAATTATTGTTCAAAATCCCGAAACTTTTTTGTGTGCTTCTGGTTTGATTGGGTAAATTTTACAAATTTATTGTGTTGTAAATTTAGATTTGTATGAATTTTAGCAAAAAGATTTTCCACTTGACAATTTGTTAAAATATAAGTAATTTTTAATAGTAGTACTTTTTAGAACTACTAACCACTTAATCAAGTTTTGGAGGAAATATGAAAATCGGAATATTAGGATACGGAAACCTTGGAAAAGGTGTTGAATGCGCTATTAAACAAAACTCAGATTGTGAACTCGTAGCAGTTTTTACTCGTCGCGACCCATCAAGTGTAAAACTTTTAACAGAAGGTGTTCCAGTTGTAAAAATAGATGATATTTTGTCTTATCAAGATAAAATTGATGTTTTAATCATCTGTGGAGGAAGTGCAACAGACCTTCCAAAACAAACTCCAGAATATGCAAAATATTTTAATGTAATAGATAGTTTTGACACTCACGCAAAAATTCCAGAACATTTTGAAAATGTAAACAATTCTGCAAAGGCAAGTAACAAAACTGCCCTAATTAGTGCAGGTTGGGATCCTGGAATGTTTAGTCTTGCTCGTCTTTATGCAAATGCAATTTTGCCAAACGGAAACGATTATACTTTCTGGGGAAAGGGTGTTAGCCAAGGACATTCTGACGCAATAAGAAGAATCGCTGGAGTTAAAAACGCCAAACAATACACAATTCCAGTTGAATCAGCTTTGGAATCAGTTCGTAACGGAGAAAATCCAACTTTAACAACTCGTCAAAAACATACTCGTGAATGTTTTGTTGTTTTAGAAGATGGTGCAACAGAAGCAGACAAAATTCGCGTAGAAAAAGAAATTAAAGAAATGCCAAACTATTTTGCAGATTACGATACAACTGTAAACTTTATCAGCGAAGAAGAATTACTTCGTAACCACTCAGGAATCCCACATGGTGGATTTGTTTTCCGTACAGGAAAAACTGGCTGGGATAACGAATTTAACAATGTTATTGAATACAGTTTGAAATTAGATTCAAATCCTGCCTTTACTTCTAGCGTTATCGTAGCTTATGCTCGTGCAGTTTATCGTATGAACAAAGAAGGAATGACAGGTTGTAAAACTGTTTTTGATGTTCCACCTGCTTATCTTACAAGCATGAGTGCAGAAGAAATTAGAGCACATTTATTGTAGCTTTACGGATGTTCCCCGTTGTTCACTTTGTAAACAACGGGTCGCTCATTCCAGGGTTCACTAACGTTCATCGTCCTCGCAGATGTCCAAAAATAGCTGTCATTCCGAACTCGTTTCGGAATCTTTGTAAAAATTCTGATAGACTCTGAAACAAGTTCAGAGTGACAAGATTGATGCTAAATCAAGTTAAGAGTGACGCTATGGTATATTCTTTTTAGACATCCGCTGTGTTCGACGCCTTCGGCACACTGCCAATCACTAATATAAAAATAAATTAAAAAAAACATAAAATCTTAAAGCAAAAATACTCTACTTTACTGATATTCAAAAATCTTTTATACTAAAAATCTCAAAAGTATTTTCTATAAAATTAAAACAATTTTTACTTTTATTTATATAAGGGAATTTAGTTATGAAAAAATTTTTGTTTGTAGTATCAATTTTAGTTTTAACTTCACTTTCAGTATTTTCTGAAGAATGGAAAATGTGTCTTGGTTCTTTCAGTGACTATAGCAAGGCAGAAAGACAAGTAAAAACTTTAACAGAAAACGGAATTGAAGTTTCAATTCAAGAATATAAAAAAAGTAGTAGCGAAATTTTATTTCGTGTTTTTACTTCAGAAACTTTGCCTAGCCGACAAGCTGCAATGTTTCAAAAAGAATTGTTGCTAAATCATCCTATTATTAGAAAACTAAACATAAATAATATCGAAATTGTGGAATTTGAAACTTCTTTATTTTCCGGTTTAAAAGGTGAACAAATAAGCGAAATTTTTGAAGGTTATCAAACTGAATTAGAAAATGTAAAAGGTAAATTGCAATCAACTCAAACTGAATTACAAAAAACTCAAAAAGAATTGCAAACCTTAAAAAATGAATTTAACAAAATAAAAAATTCAATTGCAAAATCTCAAATTCAACAATCACCAAAAACTCAACCTAAACCACAAGTTCCAGTTCAAACTAAACCTCAGGTACAACCAAAAGTAGAAGAACCTGTTATTCAGTTAAAAAGAAGTATTGTTATCCGTGATAGTGATACAGGAGTTCCTATTCCGAATGCAGATGTTGATATCGATAATACTTGGCAAATGAAATCTGACAAGGAAGGAAAACTTGATCTTCCAGATTCAATTCAAGAAGGAGAACATACAATTACTGTAAAAAAAGGTGATGAGTATGTTCAAACTGTAGAAAACTTTACAGTTGCGAAAGGTGAAATCACTACCGCACCACAAATTTCAATTCCTAAAGCTGTAGACTTTGAACGAATTAAAATTGTTCTTGACTGGGGTGAATTTCCATGGGACTTAGACGCTCATGTTGTAGACGGAACAAACCATGTTTATTTTAGTGCAAAAAAAGAAGGTAACTTAGAATTAGACAGAGATGATGTAAATAGTTACGGACCAGAAACAATCACTATTTTAGAACCATCAAAAAACAAAGTTTACAGTTATTATGTTTTTGACTGTTCAAACGCAGATAATCCAGATAGTTCAAGATTATCAACTTCACAAGCACAGGTAAAAATTTACTTTGGAAACGAATTTGTTGAATCATTTAAAATCACTCCAAATAAAAAAGGTATTACTTGGCACGTTTTTGATGTTGTAAAAGGAAACAAAATCGTTAAGAAAAACAAAATTTCTACAATAAAACCTACTGAATACCAAGATTAAAATTTTTACTAAAAGTTGTATTCATTCCAAAACAATCTTATAATTTATTTTATAGAGAGTTTTGGAGAATACAATGATAAAAAAAATTTTAATTTTTTATTTGATTTTTTGGAGTACAACCTTCCATATTTTTTCAGAAGAATGGAAAATTTGTTTAGGTTCTTTTAAAGTTTATGCTAATGCAGAATCAAGAGTAGAACTTTTAAAAGAAAAAGGAATTTCTACAAACATTCAAGAATATAAAAAAAATAATAAAGAAATTTTTTACAGAGTTTTTTACGACGAAACATTATCAACAAAAGAAGTTGCTTCTATACGTAAAACATTTTTAGAAAATCATCCAGCAATAAAAGATTTAGGAATAAATGACATTTGGTTTATCAAAATACCAAAAGAAAATACACCAATAATAAAACAGACTGAAGAAAATATAATCACAAAAAATATAATAGATGAAGAAAACACAAATAAAATTCCACCAACTGAAAAAAGAACTATTATTGTACTTGATTGCGATACAGGAAATCCAATTTTTAATGCGAATGTAAATATCGATAATACTTGGAATATCAAATCAGATAAAGATGGTAAAGTTTTATTGCCTAATGAAATTAAAGATGGAGAACATAAGCTTGTTATAGAAAAAGAAAATGACTATGTTCAAACTCAACAAAATTTTACAATTACAAAAGGTGAAATAAATTCAATTTATCAAATTTCAATTCCTAAAAAAGAAAACTTTAATAGAATTAAAATTGTTCTTGATTGGGCAAAAAAACCTAACGACTTGGATGCACATATCTTAGATGAGAATCATCATGTTTTTTATACAACAATGAACCACGGAAATTTAGAACTAGACAGAGATGATGTTTCAAGTTATGGACCAGAAACAGTAACAATAAAACATCCCGATCCAAAATCAGTTTATAAATATTATGTTTTTGATTACACAGATGAAGAAAATTTATATAGCACAAATTTATCTTACTCAGAAGCTCAAGTAAAAGTTTATTTTGATAACGAATTTAAATCTTCTTTTCAAATTAAACCAAATCAAGAAGGAATCTCTTGGTATGTTTTTGACATAGTAAACGGATATGAAATAGTCACAAAAGATATTGTTTCCTCAAAGAAACCTAGCGAATATTAATTTTCAAAATTATCTTGAAAATAATTTAGTAGCACTGTAAAACTGTAAGTGCTACATCGCTAAAAATTCTTCCTGAATAAATTTCTTCAACTACGAATTTTACAAAATTTACTTCTTTTTCTAAATTGAAAACTTGAATTGAAGAATCATCTTTTAATTCAAATGTTCCGATTAAATTTTCGTTTTGGTCGTAGGCTTTTAAAGTTTTTACTCTATTGTAATTTTGAAAATTATCTGGATTATTTATATCTACAAAACCATTTACGATTCTAAAACTTGAAAAATTAGAATTTGCTTCTATTATAATATGTTCGTTTATTCCGCCAGTTTGGGATTCAGAAATCCAAGGATTTAAATTGAATTGTGATAAATTGAAAGCTTCAAAATTATTAAAAAAATCTTTTTGTTCAGTTGAAGCTTCGTAAATTGCAGGTTTTACTTTTTTTTGCCAATATTCACTCCACTTTCCATCTTTTACCAAAATAAATTGTTTTTCTTGATTTTGCAAAATGAAATAAATATCACTTTCAAAATAAATGTATTCATAATTTCCGATGCTCCAAAATGGAATCCCGTATTTTTCGTAATGTAAAATATTTGTTGGAATTGAGTTTGAACTATCGCTTGAAACTTCACTATCAAGTATTCGTGCTGTCATTTTTGAAAAATCATCAGAAAATTCATATCCGTAAAAACCATCCGCAGAGGAATATTTTTGTTGCGCAAAAACAGAACAAATTTGAACTAAAATAAATAAAGCAAAAAATAATTTTTTCATTGGATATTCCTTTCTGTCTGAAAATTGATGAGTTGATTTTAGCATAAAATTGCAAAAATGCAATAATGTTATAAGAACTTGAATTTTGATTTTATAAAGATTGATTTTTCACCCCTTGACACCACTTCACTTCTTATATAAACTATCTTTAGTAATACTAAATAGAACCACTAAAGATAGTTTGCGTTAGGGATTGTAAGGGCAGCGAAGCTGTTGCGTAGCAATGAGCCGCGGTAGACGGCGAACCCTGGAAAGCCCGACCACAAAGCGATGAGTGAGCGTAGTCGAACTCGGAGATTTGTGGAAACGCCCAGAAAATTAGGAGATATTTATGACATCATTTATACAAAATTCAAATTTTTTTGAAGGTAACAATCCAGAAGAAATTGCTGGTGTTTATGGCACACCAGTTTATGTTTATAACGAAAAAATCTTGCGAGACAGAATGGCAAAAGTTGCAAAGGTAATTACAAAATATCCATACACAGCAAACTATTCTGTAAAGGCAAACACAAATATTCATATTTTGAAATTAGCATTGGAAGAAGGATTAAACTGCGATGCTATGAGTGTTGGTGAAATCACCCTTTTAATGAAAGCAGGATTTCCAGTTGAAAGAATTTTCTTTGTTCCAAACAATGTTGCACCTTACGAATTAGCATTCGCTCTTGAAAATGGAGTTATGACAAGTTTAGATTCATTAAGTCAACTTGAACTTTTTGGTGAAGTATGTAACCAGATGGAAATTGCTCCAGAAAAAAGAAAATGTGCAGTTCGTATCAATCCAGGAGTTGGTGCTGGACATTGTGAAAAAGTAGTTACTGGTGGAAAAAAGACAAAATTCGGTATTGCAGAATATTCAATTCCACAGATTTTTGAAATCGCAGAAAAATACCAAATCACTATTGCTGGAATTAATCAACACATCGGTTCTCTTTTTATGGATCCACAACCATACTTAGATGCCGTTACAAATCTTTTAAGAATTGCTCATCAATTCAAAAATCTTGAATTTATTGATTTTGGTGGAGGTTACGGAATCCCATATCACAAACTTGATAACGAAAATCCATTTCCAATGGAAGATTTTAAATCTCGCCTTGAACCAATTTTGGATGAATTTGTTACTTCCTACGGGAAAGCTCCTCTTTTCAAAAGTGAACCAGGACGATATTGTGTTGCAGAAGGAAGTGTTATTTTAGGAAGAGTTCATGCAACAAAAGAAAATTCTGGAATCCAATTTGCAGGAACTGATGTAGGAATGAATGTACTTGTTCGTCCTAGTATGTACGATTCTCACCACGACATCGAAGTTATTCGTGATGGAGAAGTTGTTTCTCGAGATTCAGAAAACTTAATGGAACAAACTGTTACAGGAAACATTTGCGAATCAGGAGATATTCTTGCAAAAAATCGTCTTCTTCCAAAAATTGAAGAAGGAGATTTAATTTGCGTGTTAGACACTGGTGCTTACGGATACAGTATGTGTTCTTCGTATAATAGTCGCCCTCGTCCAGCAGAAGTTATGATTTGTGCCGATGGTAGCGTAAAACAAATTCGTCGCAAAGAAACTATTGATGACTTAATGATGATGTTTTAGTTTTACTAAAAATTTTCAAAATTCAATAAAAAAACTGTAAAAATTTAATATGCTATGTTATAATTTTTTTTAGAAAACTTTTTATAAAGGATTGTAACATAGCATGAAAAAATTTATAACTTTTCTTTTTCTTATCCTATCTTTTTCTTTTTTGGGGTGCGACTTTATTTTAGATTCTATAAAAAATGATCCTTTTATTAATGATTATTATGATGAAGACGAAGAAGAACAAGAAGAACAAATTGATATTGATGTAAATTTTACAGTTCAAGCTTTTAGTGAAGAAAGTGTTGTTTTACAATGGTCTACAGATTTATCAAATGTAAGATATAATATTTATGTTAAAGACAGTTTGGGATACATTGATTGCGTAGAAGAAAATTACGGCAAAAAAAATTATTTTGCAGTTGGCGACAATAAATCTGCTTATGCTATTGGAATCCTTTTAGACGAACAAGAAATTTATACAACAAACTTTATTTATCCAGAACTTGAAAATGAAAAAGGCTTTCCTGTTTACGCAGAAATTTCTGACGATGGTTATTTAGGTGTTGAATGTTTGTATCCAAGTAATGTAGATAAGTTTTCTTTGAAAGGTGAAAAAGAAAATGGAGAAACATATCATACAAAAAAATATTCAGCAGAAGAATTAAATCACTATTTGCTTCCAATTCGATATGAAGAAAATAGTCGTAACAATTATTTTACTTTAGTATTTACTATTGGCGAAACTGAATATATTTCTGCAAAATATTATTTTGATTATGCTCATCACGAAGAAGCATTAAAATTAACTGAAGATGAATTTTTAACTTTCTATCCTAGTTTATATTAATTTATGAAGCTGCAAAAACTTTATAGTTATACACGACAAGCAATCAATGATTTTAACTTGATTCAAGATGGGGATAAAATTGCAATCGGAGTTTCTGGTGGAAAAGATTCTCTTACTTTGCTTTATGCTTTAAGTGGATTGCAAAAATTTATTTCTGAAAAAATTGAACTTGTTGCAATTACTGTTGATTTAGGATTTGGAAATTTTGAAATTGAAAGCGTAAAAGAACTTTGTCAAAATCTTGGAATTGAATATCATGTTGCAAAAACACAAATTGCAGATATTTTAAAAGCAAAAATTAAAGAAGGAAGTTTTTGTTCCCTTTGTGCAAAAATGCGAAAAGGTGCTTTGAATAATTTTGCAAAAGAATTAGGCTGTAACAAAATTGCCTACGCTCATCACAAAGATGATTTTATCGAAACAATGTTACTTTCACTTTTTTATGAAGGGCAATTTTTTTCTTTTCCGCCGATAAAATATTTTAAAGATGTTGATATAACTGTAATTCGCCCCATGATTTATATTCCAGAAAAAGATATAATTGGATTTCAAAATAAAATGAAATTTGATTCTGTAAAAAATCCATGTCCTTTTGACAAAAATACAAAACGAGAATCAGTAAAAAAACTTTTACATCAAATTCAAAAAGAAAATCCAAATGTAAAAGAAAAAATGTTCAATGCAATTTTAAAAGGGAAGATTTATCAGTGGTGATTTATTAATTGTAATTAAAATTTTGTTATGATATAATTTTTTGTGTTATGAAAAATAAAGAAATTTCTGCAAAAAAATATATTTCACAAAAAATATATATTGTTAATTCCGTTCTGATTTTATGTCATATCGGATTTTCATTTATTTTTAGTTATTTTAAAGTTAATATACTTTTTTATGTAAACTTAGTAAATATTACATTATGCTTGTTGGCTTTTATTTGTCTTAAACAACACAAAATAAAACAATATGCACTTATCGCATTTATTGAATTATATATTTTTATGATAGCCTCTCTTTTTTTTCTTGGCTGGGAAATGGGTTTTCAATATTATTGTATTTCATTCACCGTTACAATATTTTTCTGTGATTTCTATTTAAACAAAATGGAACGAGTAAGTAAAAATTCTATTGCGGTGGGAATATTTAATATGTTGCTCTACGTCGGATTTAGACTTTGGACTTATCATCATGCACCAATTTATGTAATTGAAAATACTGTAATTGTACGAGGTATATTTTTAATTAATACCATATTAACATTCTTTTTTGTCTCTTTATACATGGTAATTTATGCAACAACAGTATGTAAACTTGAAAAAGAATTGCGTTATGTGGCAGAAAATGATTCGCTAACAGGACTTTTTAATCGTAGAAAAATGATGGAAATTCTTGAAGAAATAATTAATTCAGAGAATGATAAAAATCTTGTTGTTGCTATGATTGATGTTGATTATTTTAAAAAAGTAAATGATACCTATGGTCATGATGCAGGAGATAAAGTTTTGATAAAAATTGCAGAAGTCCTTAAAAATCATAATTTTGAAAATTCAAAAGTTTCTGTTTGTCGTTGGGGCGGAGAAGAATTTTTAATTTTAAATGAATACGATTGTTCTAAAGATAATATTATTCAAGTTTTTGAAAATCTTAGAAAAACAGTTGAAAATTGTAACATTGAATATGATAATAAAAAAATTAAAATTACTATTACTGCAGGAATTTCATTTTATCAAAAAGAAACCTCACTTAATTTAATATTAAAAAAAGCAGATTTACTTCTATACAAAGGAAAAGAAACAGGTAGAAATCAAGTTATATATGAAGGAAGTGATTTAGATTCTTGTACTAAGTAAAAGGCAATTTAGTATAAAAATTTTTAACTTTACAGATTATAGAATCAAATTTTTTTGAAATTAAATTTATTATAGGAAAGATGTTTTATGACACAACAAATTTTTTTTGACAACAATACTTTTTTTAATCCATTCGGTTTAATTTTTATGATCTTAATAATGATTCCGAATATTATTTATGCTATAAAGTGCAAAGAAAATTTTGCAAAACTACCACAAAATAAGTTTTGGAAAGTCATAGAAACTTTTGAGCAAATCGGCCGTTACGGATGTTTTGCTTGTATGATTTTTAATATTCCAGGAACTTATTTTGGTTTTAAGTCTGATTTAAGTTTTGTAATTTATCTTATTGTAAATTTTATTCTTGTTTTTGCATATTGCGTTATTTGGATTTTTTGTTTTAAAAAAAATAATTTATTCAAAGCAATTTCTCTATCTGTACTTCCCTCAGTTATATTTTTATTTAGTGGAATTTTAACTCGTTCGTTTTTGTTGATATTCTGTTCATCAATTTTTGCACCTTGTCATATATTAATTTCTGTAAAGAATTCAAATTTATACAATGAATAATAAAATATTCTAATAATTGACTTTATAAATTCCTTATGTTAATTTTGTGTACAAGATGAAATTTATGCAGACAAAATTAAAAACAAATAATTATATTTTATATCTTTATGCATTTTTAAGTAAACTTCATTTTTTTGGTTCTCTTTGTGTTCCATTTTATTTAAATAGACTAGGAATATCCTATGCTTTAATGTTTACTATAGAAACTATTTTTTCTGTTTGTATTTTTCTCTTTGAAATTCCAACTGGAATTATTGCAGATAAGTTTGGAAGAAAAATTTCTTTATTTTTAGGAACATTACTTTTTGGAATTTCACATTTAATTTCTGGTACAACATTAAACATTGGTGTATTCATTTTTGGTCAGATAATCGGTGCAATAGGATTAAGTTTAGAAAGTGGCGCAGACAAAGCTTTGATTTACGAAAATGCAAAATATCAAAATAAAACACCGGAAGAAATTTCTGCTATTGCAAGTCGCTTTGATGGATTTGGAACAATTGGTATGTTAATCGCATTTCCATTAGGAAGTATTTTTGTTGCAAGTGGAATTTTTAATTACACTTCTAGTTTAGGATTAGTTTTTATTGCAACAGGAATATCAGCAGTTTTCGCATCAATAATAATTTTATTCATTAAAGAACCAAAAAATATTTTATCTAATGAAAAAAATAATTTAGAAACTTCAACAGAGAATAAAAAAATTGAACATAAAAAATTATTATTAGAAAATGCAAAAGGTTGTTTATATGCTTTTAAAAATCCTGAATTAAGAAAATTAAGTTTAGATTATTCAGTAATTTCTGCATTTACTTTTTTGATGTTTTGGTTTTATCAATCTTTGCTTTTAGAAAATAATATAAACATCGCACTAAATGGATTTGTTGCTTCTGGATTTAACTTAGCAGCAAGTATTTTACTTTTTGCAAGTGGATTTATTCAGAAAAAAATTGGAACATCAAGAACAAGATTTTTGTCAGCATTTATTCCAGGAGTTTTATATATTTTAGTTTTCTTTTTCTACAAAAATATTTATGTAATACTAATTGCAATTTTTGGAATTACAATGTTAAGACTTTTTAGAAATCCAATTCTTATTACACAAATGAATTTAAAAATCCAGGATGAAAATAGAGCAACAGTTCTTTCTGGAGTTTCAATGTTTAACAGAATAATCGTTGCAATTTTTTATCCACTGTCTGGAATGTTAATGGACAAAAATCCTCATTTAACATATTTAATTGTTGGAATAGTAACAATTATTTTTAGCATTTTACTATCATCAAGTAAACAGAACTAATAAATCAGTTATCAGTTCTGTTTACAACTTGAACAATTATTTTTGATAACACAATTAATCTTTTTTATTTACCTTACAAGAAATTTTTTCTACTTCAAGTTTAAAAATTGCAACCGCATCTAGCATTTTGGAAGAATAAGACCATTCAGATTTTTTTGTTGTTTGATACATAATAGAATTTAGTGCAAGAATTTTTTCTTCAGTATTTTCTACAATAGATAAAATTCCATTCCCAATAACACTTTGATAATAAGCTGTATAATCACAAGCAATATCACCAGTAACTAAAGAATATTTTCCATCAATTTCAAAACCAACTTTTGGATTTAATTTTGCAAGTTCATATTTACGCCCAGCCTTTGCACCATGAAAATAAAAAATATATTTTTCATTGTTATAACTAAATCCATAGTTTACAGGAACAATATAAATTTCATCTTTATCATAAAATCCAATTCGTAAAATTTCTTCAGATAAAATAAAATCTTTAATTTGAAACTCATCTGTAACTTGTCTTTCTTTTCTTCTCATATTAATAAATCCTAATATATAAAAATATTCTGCATTAACTATTGCAATTCTGTCTGTGTTATACAAGTAATAAAAAAACAATTGCGATAATAAATACTGATAAAAGTGATTTGTGTTTAATAAGTAGATTATATCACAGGTTTGGGGAATTGTGGAGGAAGATGAATCTAATTCAAAAAGATTGTTTTCAATTTCCATTTTCACCTCTAGTTAAATCTTCCCCCAAATCTACTCTAATTTTTGCAAACTCTTTTTTTATTTCTTTCCTTTCCCATAATTTTTTGGAAACTTTTCTTTTCCTAGTTGCCAAAGATATTTATCAATTTGTTTTAAATTGAAATCTTCCAAGCCATATTTTTTTTGAAAATCTAATAGAACACACTTGTATTTTTGATAATCCTTTA
Source organism: Treponemataceae bacterium (assembly GCA_036307825.1). GTDB lineage: Bacteria > Spirochaetota > Spirochaetia > Treponematales > Treponemataceae > RGIG9060. The sequence goes on from JAXJWW010000102.1 coordinate 33,919, forward strand.
AATCATCATTTTGAAATATAATCTTTTTATCAGCATCACGAAAATATTTTAAAAGTTTTTCCACAAAGCTATCAAAAATTGGATATTCAGTTGGTTTATGTCTACTACAATACTTTGTAGCAAAGGAATAAAAATTGACACATTTATCATCAGACACTTGAACTTTTGCAATGTCATTTACTAAAGTAGCATTAGTATTGCAGGATAAAATAAAAAATACATAATTATAAAAAAATACCCCACAGGGTTTGCATTTTGAAGAGTACTTCATCTTACAAAACTTGTGGGTTTTCATATTCTAATTCATCTTATTTTTAAATAATAACAAAACCGAATAAAACTTTTTATAACAAAGGAACAATTCCTAAAATCAATCCTCCAATTAAAACAGAACCAATTTGCCCCGAAACATTAGCACTTACTGCATGCATCAATAAAAAGTTTTGATTATCTTCTTCCAATGCAAGTTTTTGTACTACACGACTAGCCATAGGGAAGGCAGAAATTCCACAGGCACCAAGCATTGGATTTAATCGATTTTCTTTTTTACAAAATAAATTTATTAGTTTTGCAAAAAGTACGCCACAAACTGTATCTCCAATAAAAGCAATTAAACCTAAAAACATAATTAGCAAAGTTTGTAACTGTAAAAAATTTTCAGCTCTCATAGTTGCACCAACACTTATACCTAAAAGTAATGTAACGATATTTGCAAGTTCATTTTGTGCACAGTGCGAAAGTTTTTCTAAAACGCCACTTTCTTTAATTAAATTTCCGAACATTAAAAATCCCAAAAGAGGTGCTGCCATTGGAACAATAATTCCAACTATTAAAGTTAAAGCGATAGGAAAACTAATCATCACCCATTGTGGAATTTTGCAATCTTTTGATATAACATGAAGTTTTCTTTCTTTTTTTGTTGTAAGTAATTTTATTACAGGAGGCATAATTATTGGAACTAAAGACATATATGAATATGCAACAACTGTAATTGGAGCAAGTAAGTTAGGTGCAAATTTTGATGTTACTAAAATTGAAGTTGGACCATCTGCAGCGCCTATTACACCAATACTTGCGGCTTCTGGAATTGAAAATCCAAAAAATTTGTAAGCAATAAAAGCGGATATAAAAATTCCACCATGAGCAATAATTCCAAAAATCATCATCCAAGGTCTACAAATCAAAGGTCTAAAATCTATCATTGCTCCTACGCAAATAAAAATTAAAAGCGGAAAAAGTTCTGTCATTATTCCACTTTCAAAAAGAATTTTTAAAATACCAGAGGTTTGACCATGTTGCCAAACTATTTCAAATGGAAGATTTACAAGAATCGCACCAAAACCGATTGGAAGCAAAAGCATTGGTTCATACTTTTTTTTAATTGCAAGAAAAATTAGAAAACTACCAATTCCAAACATTACAAAATTTTGCCAAGAAAGAGAACTAAGTCCTTCTGTAAAGTAACTAAAAATCTGTGAACTATTCATACAAAAAAGGATAATTCACAGATTTTGTCATTGCAAGAAAAAATAGATTTTTAAGAAACTCTCATTCCATGCTACAAATTGCTTCGATATTTGCTTTTCCAGCAGGAACGAAAGGAAGTACCAATTCTGCCATTTCGATTGGACAATGAACAAAACGAGGTCCGCTTCCTTTTGGTGGGAAAGCGACTTTATTCCAGTTTGGACTGTAAACATCAACTGCTTCGATTCCAAAACCTTCTGCAATTTTCATAAGGTTAGGTGATTTTTTGTAAATTGATGCGCTGTAATTTTTATCAAACAAAATTTCTTGTTGCTGACGAACCATTCCCAAAGCACCATTATCTAAAACGATAATTGTAACATCTAGATTTTGTTCTGCCAAAGTTGCCATTTCTTGAACATTCATCATGATGGAACCATCACCAGAAAAACAAATTACTCGTTTATCAGGATTTGCAAGAGCAGCCCCAATTGCAGCAGGAAGCCCAAAGCCCATTGTTCCAAGACAGCCAGAAGTTAAAAGTTGTCTTGGATTTTCTATCGGATAATATTGAGCTGTCCACATTTGATGCTGACCTACATCTGTTGTAACAATAATATCATCAGGATTTAGCCCTGCTCCTTTAGCAAGTTCAGGAATTGAACTAATAAATCGTCCAGGATTATTTATTCTTTCTTTATCAGTTTGATGAAGTTTTGCTAAACTTTCTGCCCAAGTTTTTCTTTCTTGTGTTTTTTCTTTTTGCTTTTGTAACATTTCTTTTAATGCACAAACTAAAACTGGTAAATAAGATTCTACATCACCGATTACAGATACACTTGCTTGAAAGATTTTATTAACTTCGGCAGCATCAATATCAACATGGATAATTTTTGCGTTAGGACAGAATTTTGAAATTACACCTGTTGCTCTATCATCAAATCGAACTCCCATTGCTAAAATTACATCAGCATCATGCATGGCAGTATTTGCAGCCATAGAACCGTGCATACCAACCATACCTAAATTCAATTCTGAACTTGCAGGGAAAGAACCAATTCCCATCAAACTAGAAACTAAAGGCATAGGAAAAATTTCTTGCAAAGCTTTTATTCCGTCACTTGCTTGTTTTGAATTACATCCACCGCCAACATAAATTGCAGGTTTCTTTGAATTGATAAGCATTTTTGCACTTTCACTTACAGCATTTGCAAAGTCTTCTCCCATAGTTCTAAAACGAGCAGAGTGATTATCTTTTATTCCACATTCTGGCCATGATTCAAAAGTGATTTTTTCAAGTTGAACATCACGAGGAACATCAACTAAAACAGGTCCACATCTTCCTGAACTTGCAATAGCAAAGGCTTGTGGAATTGCAGTAAGCAAATCTTTTGCAGATTTTACTAAAATACTGTGTTTTGTAATCGGAAAAGAAAGTCCAAAAGTGTCTGCTTCTTGAAAAGCATCTGTTCCAATTAAACTTCTATTAACTTGTCCTGTAATTGCAACCAAAGGAATTGAATCACTTCTGGCGTCCGCAATTGCTGTTAAAAGATTCATGGCGCCAGGACCACTTGTTGCAATACATACAGCAGGAAGACCAGTTGTACGAGCCATTCCTTGTGCTAAAAATCCCGCAGCTTGTTCGTGTCTTACTAAAACATGATTTATAGAACTTCTTACAAGTTCATCATAAAGAGGAAGGACAGAACCCCCAGGAATACCTGCCACAGTTTTAATATTTTGTTGTTCTAAAAGTTTTATTATAATCTGTGCTCCAGTTGCTTCTATCATTTTCTACACCTCATAAAATTCAATTAATTTTTACCCTACTATAATTACATATTTAAACTCTTCTTTCAATGGTGTATACTATAGATATGTCGTTAAATTGTACAGAAATTAACTTAATTTTAGAGGAACTTGATTTAACAGGTTCATTTATTCAACAAATTGTTCAGCCAAGTTTTGATACTTTGGCTTTATACACATACAAAAATTCCACTGCCAAAACTGTTCTTATTTGCTTAGGTGCAGGTGCTTGTAGAATCAATGAAACTCGAAAAAAAATCCCAAAAACAGAAAAACCTCTTCGCTTTATGGAATTTATGAAATCCAGAATCAAGGGATGTCGTATTCAGTCTTGTAAACAAATTGGTTTTGAACGAATTATTCAAATGGAACTTTCCCATGGTGATGAAGAATTTTTTATGTTCATAAGACTTTGGAGTAATGCCGCAAATATCATTGTAACAGACAAAAATCTTACAATTCTTGATGTTTTTTATCGTCGACCAAAGCGTAACGAACTTACAGGAAAAGTTTTTGAAATTCCACAAATTAGAGAACAGGATAAGGTTTTTGAAGCACGAGATTTTAATGATTTAGCAGAAACTTTAAAAGAAAATGAATATATTTCTTTTGAAACTTTAACTTTTAACCAAAAAGTTGATTTGTGGTATTCTGAACATTCCCAAAGTCTATCAAGAGAGGCTTTGTTAGAACAAGCCGAAAAGATTTATACTTCTAGAAAATCTAAAATGGAAAATGCTCTTAAAAAACTTGAAGAAAAACGAGAAAGTTTTTTAACTTGCGAACAATGGAAACATCAGGGAGATTTGATTTTATCTTACGGTCATCTCATTGATGGAGAATCTAAGTTTTTAGAATGTACCGACTACGAAAACGGAAATACAATTCAAATTCCTATTGACCCAAAGAAAAATGCTCAAGAAAATGCAAAACTTTATTATGATAAATACAAAAAAGCAACTTCTGGAATTACAGAGCTTGAATATGATATTTCTAAAGCAAAGCGTGAAATTTTAGATTTGGATGCAACTTATCAAGCCTTATTAAAAGAGCCTAATCCTATAAAAATTCAGCAACTTTTACATAAGCAAACTAAACCAAAACAGCAAATTGCAAAAAAACATCCCGGATTAACTTACTTGCTAAACGGCTGGACGATTTTACTTGGTCGTACAGCTAGCGAAAACGATGAACTTTTGCGACATCATGTAAAAGGACAAGATATGTGGATGCACACTCGGGATTATAGCGGTGGTTATGTCTTTATCAAAAATCGTAACGGAAAAACTATTCCTCTTGATATTTTACTTAACGCAGGAAATTTAGCTGTTTATCATTCTAAGGCAAGAAAAAACGGTAGTGCAGATTTATATTACACACAAGTAAAACATCTGCGCCGTGCAAAAAATGCTCCCAAAGGAACTGTTCTTCCAACAAATGAAAAAAATCTTTCCATTAAAATAGAATCTGAACGATTAAAAATCATGGAAGAAGCTTTACAGGATTAGGAAATAAATTTGTATTGATAAAAATTTGTTGAAATATCGTACTTTACAATTTATAATATTTAATATGGTACAAATACTTCCTATTGCAAGTGGGAAAGGTGGAGTTGGTAAAAGTGCAATTTCATTGAATCTTGCTATCGCCTTAGCACAACTTGGTAAAAAAGTAATTCTTTGCGACTTTGACTTTGGCGGTGCAAATCTACACACAATGTTGGGGCATAAAAACAACAAGCCTGGTCTTGGACATTTTATCAATAAACTTGAAGATCACATAGAGCCGCTCATTCAAAAAACTGCTGTTAAAAACCTTGGTTTTATTGCAGGAGATTGTCTTATTCCTGGAACTGCAAATATGGATTATTTCTCTAAAAAGAAAATCTTAAAAGAAATAAATCAACTTGATGCTGATTATGTAATTTTGGATTTAGGTGCTGGAAGTGCTTACAATACATTAGATTTTTTTCTTGTAACATATAAATCAATTTTGGTAACTACACCAGAAATCACTTCTATTTTAAATGCTTATTCATTTTTGAAATCCAGTGCTTTTAGATTTTTTACTCAACAATTTTCAGCAAGAAGTGAAGAACGAAAATTTATTCAAGAGTTTACTCACACTCGTTTAGAAGGAACTGAGTTATCGTTTATAAAATTAATAGATGAACTTTACAAAAAATTCCCAGAATCTAGTGCAAAAGCCATCAATAAACTTGATTTGTTTAGACCTCAAATTATCCTGAATAAAGGACGAGAATCCAACGATATTGTAATGGGACAAAGATTAAAATCTCTTGTAAAAAATAAATTGAATATGAATATTGAATTTATCGGATTTATTCCTCATGATGATGAAATTTCACTTTCAATAGCAAAAAGAACACCTTTAATTTTATCAAATCCAGAAGGAAATTTTGCTCGTCGAATTTATCCAACTGCACAACGAGTTATAGAAAATGATTTTTCTCTTAACGAAGCGGTATTTGATGAAGAAAAAGAAGATGAAGTTTTACAACAACTTGTTAAAGAATTTACAGAGAAAAAATAGAATAATTAAATAGGAATTCGTTATATGGAAGTACAAGAATCTTTAAATAGTTTAAATGAATCTAGTAAAGAACTTGAAAATATTTTTACAAATCTAACTGAATGGTTTTCAAAACTTTCAAAAAAACAAGATAGTAATTCCATTGATAAATTAAAAGATATATTTACTCAGCTAGAACAATTACATCGTAATCAAATTGAGATTGAAAAAGACTTTTTTTCGGAACTAAATTTAAATCATTCAAATTTTAATACTTCTCTTAATGAATCAATTAAAGAATTAAGCAAAATTAGTTCTCTAGTTTCTGAATTAAAAAACATAAGTGAAGAGATGGAACTTATTGCATTAAATGCAATGGTTATTTCTATCAAATCAGGAGATAAGGGGCGTGCTTTCTCAAAAATCACTGAAAATCTAAAACGCCTTTCCAATATGATGAATGCTCATGCTTTAAAACTTATTTCTACAGAACAAGAACTTTTATCAAATATTACAGAGTTAAAAAATCTAAATAATCAGGTTTCTAATGCAGAAAATAATATAGAAACTATTAGTTCTTCAGTTTATTCAACAATAAAAGATATAGTAAGTAATTCTACTTTTACTTTGCAAAACATCCTTGAGCAATCACAAAATATTTATCAACCTATAAAAATAGCAAAAGAAAGCTTAAATTGTCAGAAAGCAATAAAATATTCTTTAGAACAAATTAGTCGTTTGCTATCTCAAAATGTACAATGTGAAATTATCGGAACTGAATTTATTTCTGAAATGGATAAACAGTTAGATGCTATTTGTTTTGAAATTTCACTTTCTGAATTAGCCGAAAAGAATTTGTCAGAAGCAAAAAATAAACTTTTAGAGTGTTCTAATAGTTTAAAAGATAATTGGAATATTGTTACAGAAACACTTTCAAGTGTAGAAAATAATGGAAAGAATTTTGTTTCAAGTTTTATGGAAAATAAGCAAGAATCCAATGATAAAAATTTTATTGAAAAGTTAATCGACATAGAAAATAACCATACAAAGATTACAGAACAATTTATCACTTTCCAACAATCACAAAAGACAATATGTAATAATTGCAAGGTTGTTACACAAAAAGTTTTTTCAATACGGGATATATTTGAACAACTTGAACCAGTTATCGCACAACTTCATCATGTTAGAGTTTTGCAAGAAATTGAAGTTTCTAAAAATCTTGCTATCAGCACAGTTAAAAACTTCGTTGATGATATGGATAAATTGATTACAAATGCTCAAATTAATCTTGAACAGATAGATAGAAATGTTACAGATTTTATTTGTAACATTCAAGTTTTGTTAAAAAACTTTACTAATACAGTTAGTAAAAATGCTGAACAATTGGAAAATTTGAAAAAGAAAAAAAATGTATTCTTTGAAAATATATCTAATTACAAATTAGATATTTCTAATGCAATTTGTGATTTTACAATTTTTCCAGAAGATTTTACATATAATTGTAAAAGTGTAGCTGCTAAATTAATTGAAATTGAAAAATATTTCACTATTTTTAATCAGATAATCGAAAAATTAAAAGATTCGATTTCTAAAAAAACAGATAAAAAACAAAAACTTTTAACTCAATATAATCTAACTTCTTGGGATTTAAAGAATGAAAGGTTAAAAGAAATTATTGACGAGTTTACAAATTCAACTAACCAAAAAGAATCAGAAGCTACTGAGACTATTCAAATTGAATCTATGTTTGAAGTAGAAGATTTTGACTTCTTTTAATGATATTAAACTTTTTGAAATACTGTTGGTGCAACCATTTCTAGAGGTAAGTTCATATTATAAATAGTTTCAGAATGTCCAAGAAATAAATATCCGCCTTTTGCCAAATATTTCATAATCTTTTTAAGGACAGATTCTTGAGTTATTTTATCAAAGTACATAAGAACATTTCTACAAAAAATTATTTCCATTTCACTTTCTAACCCAAAGTCAACATCCATGAGATTTAAATATTGAAATTGAACTTTTTTAGAAATTTCAGATACAATTTTAACTTCCAAATTTTCGCTGTTGTTATCTTTTAAGAAGTATTTTTCCTTAATATCTACTGGAATATTTTTTACAGAATTTATTGAATAAATTCCAGTTTTTGCTTTTTGCAAAATTTTTGTTGAAACATCTGTAGCAAAAATAGAATAGTCAAAATTAGTATCAGAATTTTTTTTATATTCTTCAACTACCATTGCCAATGTGTAAGGCTCTTCACCAGAAGAACAACCTGCTGACCAAATATTAAAATTAGTTAATCCAGAATTTAACAAAGAAGGAATAACATCTGATGTCAAAAAGTCAAAATGATTTGATTCCCTGTAAAAATGAGTTAAATTGGTTGTAATTGAGTCTATTAAGTGAACTAATTCCTCTTTTCCTGTTTGTTCAGATGAAAAAACATAGTCTATATAGTCGGAGAAATTATGTAAACCTAAAGATTTTAGTCTTGAATGTAAACGAGTTTGCATCATTAATTTTTTAGATTTGGGCATTTTGATCCCAAGTTTTGCTTCAACAAAAGTGGCTATTTTTCTAAATTCTTCGTCTTCTAAAATTTTTATGCCTACATTTCTCGATTCACTCATAGAAATTTATCTTCTCTCTTTAAATTTTACTTCATAAAACAGGAAACTCATTTCAAACGAAAATCTTCATACAAAAAGAATTTATCAGATTTAACATTTGATATTTTTATCTCCAAAAAATATTTATACATTCTTTTATTTTTCAATTTAATATTATATAATGACTTAGTAAAATACCACGAATAAAAATCTATCAACAGAAAAGTTTATCGCGGGAAAATACACACCATAAATTTTAATCTACTTTTGAGATTCAGTCTATTAAAAAATGATAAAAAGACGAGAATTATTAAAACTAGAAAAATAAAATTTAGAATCAAAAACAAAGATAAGGATTTACCAAAATTGAAAACACAAACTGAAGAAAATACAAAATTCAAACCAATAAAATCTCTTGGTGTTGCAAAGGCTTTTTTAGTTTTACCATTTAGATGGTCATCTTTAAAATCTCTTTGTGGATATCTTTATACAGTTGTAACAAAATTCTTTTGGCTACAATTTTCTGTAAAATTAGGATTTAGAAAAATTCCAGTTTTATCAGTTGATAACGCACTTGACAGAAAAGTTCCATTTAATCCATTTAAAGTTCCAATTTATTTGGATTTTATTCACTTTTGGGTGCGTCCTATGGTTTTTATTATCAACAAATTTGGAGCAAAAAAAGCTGTTCCTTATTGCGCAAAGTTTTTCTCTGTAATTGACCAAAGCTATTATCAAGCTTCAAGAGTTTATAGTTTTAGAATGTCTACAACTGATAGACCAATGTGTAAAGTTGATAAATCCGTTCAAAAATATTTTAACACAATCAGAACAGTTGATCCTCATTACCTTTGTGTTCCAAGTTTGCACATTGCAATAGTTGTTCTTGCCTACACTTTCTTTAGAAAAACTTTTGAAGAACTAGGCATGGATAAAGAAGAAATGGATTTTTACAACGCAGAACTTTATCGTGGAGCATTGGATATTGCAGAAACTGTTTTGTATGTAAAACAACATAGCGTAAACTGTATTCCCGCTGCTCTTTTTATGATGACAAATTTAATTCCTGAATATTTTACAGCAGAAGATGCAAGAATCTTTATTGACGATTTATTCAAAAATGCTGATGATATTCAAGAACAAGATAAAATTGATATTCATAATCACATTAAAAATATGTACGAAAATCTTCTCCAGGAAAAAGGTGAACGAGATTGGACGGAGCCTGTTAAAAATTGGCTTTTAAGTTACACTCCAAGTTGAAGTATAAATTCACATCCTTCACCTTCTTGAGAAAGAACTTTCAAATTCCAGCCGTGAGAATTTACAACTGTTTTTACAATTGAAAGGCCTAAACCTTTTCCATCTTCACGGCGAGAATTTGTACCTCTGTAAAGTGGATCAAAAATAAAAGGCAAATCTTTTTGACTAATTCCCTGTCCATCATCTTTTATCGAAATAAAAACTGAATTTTGTTTTTCATCAAAGTTTGCTGAAAGTAAAATATTTCCACCTTTTGTGGTATATCTAAAAGCATTATTTGTAAGATTTTCCAAAGCACGCAAAAATAGTTTTTCATCTAACGAAACGTAAATTGCATCACTCAACTGAATATCGTAAGAAAAATTTTTATTCAATAATTGTGCATCCATAGAAACTCGTTTACAAAATTCCTCTAAAATTGATTTAATTTTTTTTGATTGTAAACTTTGTCTCCACTCACTTGTATCTAATTTTACAAAATCAATTAATTCATCAATTCGCTCGTTTAGTTGGTCAGCTTTGTTGACAATAATTTCTACAGATTTTTCTCTCATAGCCACATCATCAACCATTCCGTCAGAAATTGCTTCTGCATATCCTTTTATCAAAGCAATTGGAGTTCTTAAATCGTGACTAATTCCCATAATAAATCGACTTCTACGGATTTTTTCATCTTGTAAAGAAAGTCGCATTTTATTTAAAGAATGAGTTAATGAAACAATTTCATTACTTCCTGTGGCTTCAACTTCCAAATCTAATTCACCAGATGCAATTCGTTTTGTACAATCGTCAAGTAATGTAACAGACTTTGTAATTGATCGTGTAATTAAAAATATTACAATAGAAGAAAATATTACCAAAGAAACCAAAATAATAGCAATGATAAAAATTGGATTTCTCAATCTGTATTTAATGCGAGGCGAAAATCTAGGTAAACGAGTTACAACTACTAAAGATTTCTCTTCATCAATATGAGCCGTATCAATTTGATAAAAATAATTTTTTCCAGATGCATAAATAAAATCAAAAATTTCTTCTGAAGAATATTGATTATTTTCTGAATTAAGTTGAGAATCAAAATCCGAAAAATTTGAAAGTACCAAATTGTAATTTTTATCAAAAATCAAATACTCAAGACCTTCTGGCCTACGACTTAATTTTTTTTGTACAATTTGCCAAGACTCCGCATCAACTTGAAAATTATAATTGGAACTTCCTACAAGTTCATCGTATCCCGGAATTATCAATCTTTTAGGACTATTTGTGTAATTCTGAAAAAACATAATAAAAATCAGAGCCAGAGGAATAATGATAATTCCTGCAAGTAAAAGACTAAATTGTGATTTTATCTTCATGTACTAACCTTAAAATTTAATCGTTAAATCGATAACCTAAACCAAAAACAGTTTCGATAAAAACTGGTGTTGTAGAATCTTCTTCTATTTTTTTTCTTAACCTTTGGATATAAACTGCTACCGCAGATAAGTCTCCGTAAGAATTTCCCCAAACTTCCTTATAAATCACTTCTGGAGTAAGTGGTTTTCCTTTGTTTTTAATTAAAACTTCCAAAACACTAAATTCTTTTGCAGAAAGTAAAATTCGCTCAAAGTTTCCTTCATTGTTTTTTCTCCGTAAAATACAACTTTCACAATTTAAAGTATAAGGTCCGAATTTTATTTCTTCTACAGAGTTATCTTTTTCCTGAGAATCTTGAGTTCGTCTTATCATTGCTCTAACTCTTGCTGTTAAAACTCTTGGTGAAAATGGTTTTGTAACAAATTCATCTGCCCCGTAACCTAAACCACTAATAATATCTTCATCAGCATCACGGGCAGATACTATAATTACAGGTATATTATTTGTTTTTCTAAAGTGATGTAAAAATTCAAAACCGTCCATTCCAGGAAGGTTCAAATCTAAAATAATCAAATCTGGAACATAATTTTCTAAAATAGAAAAAGCCTCTTCTGCACTTTCAACTTGTTTTACAGTCATTCCTTCTTTGCCAAGATACATAGCAACTAAATCTGACATTTCTTTTACATCTTCAATTATCAAAACATCTGCTTTCATAACTAACATAATTTCATACATAATTAAACTTGTAAATATTTTAAATGAATAATAACAAAAAATTAGTTTTGTTTTATATTTTGTTTATAGAGTTTTTTACCGATTTATCATAATGTAGAATAGTTAAAATATAAGAGTAACTTCAATTTTTTTTATTTGTTAAATTATTATAGTAAACAAAATCAAAATAGAAATATGATAAAAACTTCTCCTAAAATTGCGTCGAAGTTTTTATCTAAAGTTTGCGTCGCAAACTTCATTATTAACGGCTGTTTTTCACTTTGTTGCAAAACAGCGTAAAAAGTCAAATCGGGAATTGACATTCCCTCATTGACTTCTTATAGAAGTATGATAAAAACTTCTCCTAAAATTGCGTCGAAGTTTTTATCTAAAGTTTGCGTTGCAAACTTCATTATCAACGGCTGTTTTTCACTTTGTTGCAAAACAGCGTAAAAAGTCAAATCGGGAATTGACATTCCCTCATTGACTTCTTACGGAAGGAATTAAATGAAAATTAAATATCTTTTTTGTCTTTTTGTAATTCTAAGTTTTGTTTGTTATTTGGGTTTTTCTCAAGAAATCACTGTTGAACAAGCAATCGAATTAGCAAAAGAAAATAATCCTGACTTGAAAAAACAAAAACTCACTTTAGAAGATGCAAAACGAAAGGCTCAAAACAAATGGAATAAATTTTTGCCAAATATGTCTGCAAGTGCAAATCTTTCTAATGGCCATGATTTTGCAGGTTCTTCAAATTGGGACTGGAGAGCAAGTGCTGGAGCAAATCTTTCTTTTTCATTTGCATTGCCATCTACAATTCAACAAACTCAACTTAACTATTTAATAGAACAAGCAAATTATCAAAAACTTGAATCTCAAACAATTTCTTCAGTTTCTACAACTTTTTATTCTTTAATTGCAGAACAACAAAATATTCAGATTTTAAAAGAAAGCCAAAATCTTGCAAAAAATGTTTATGAACAAACAAGAAAAAATTACAACAATGGTTTAGCTTCTGAATTAAATTTATTAAAATCTCAATATTCATATCTTTCGATTGAACCTCAAATTCAACAAGCACAAACTTCATATAAAAACAATCTTGCAAATTTTGGCTTAAAAATCGGAATTGAAGATACATCAAATCTTAAATTAAAAGGTGAAATTCAACTTGAAAAAGTAAATCTTCCTTCTGTGGAAGAACTTACAGAAACTTACCTTGAAAAGCGCCATGATGTAATTCTAAGTGATTTATCAGTAAAACAAGCCGAACTTGCAAAAAAAACACAAGGCTCTTCAAAATTACCTTCTCTTAGTTTAAGCGAAAATTTAAGTTTAGGCCAAAATAAAGCTTATAATGCAGAAAATCCACAAGAAGGGATTTCACCTCTTTCTGTAAACGGAAGTTTTTCTATTGGTGTAAATATCCCTCTTTCATCATGGATTCCTGGATCTCAAGATAATTTAACAGGAAAAACAAACCAAGATAATATTACAAAAGCAAAAATTTCAGCTGAACAAACAAAAATGGTTGCTCAAAAGGACATTGAAAGCAAAGTTCAAGAGTTAAATCGTCTTTGGAATTTAATTGATGTTTCTAAATTAAATGTTTCTATTGCAACTCGTTCTTACGAACTTGCTCAGGACGGATATAGAGCAGGTTTAGTTTCACAAACTGATTTAGAAACAACTCGTCAACAAATGGTAAATGCACAGTTATCGCACTTACAAACACAAATAAAATATTTATCAGCAAATTACGATACAGCATTTGCATTAAATATGCCTATCGAAGAATTTTATAAAACATTTGGAAATCAGGAGTCAAAATAATGAAAAACAAGTCAGATTTAGTTATAAAAATCATCATTGTTATTTTAATAGCAGTATTTTTAGGACTATCATTTTTAAGTATTCATTCTACAAACAAAAAAACTTTAGAAATGGCAAATCGTGGAACTGGTCAAGGTGGAGCAAATCCAAATATGGTGCCACAAGGTGCAAATTCAAAACAAGATGCAAAAGCGTTAGCAAATACAATTTCTGTTTCTGTAAAAACAATGGAACCAGAAACAATTCAAAGTACAATCAAAGTTACAGGTGATATTTCTTCAACTTCACAAATAAATATTTATCCAGATACTTCAGGAAAGATTACCAAAATCTTAAAAAATATTGGAGAAACAGTTTCTAAAGGTGAAGTTATCGCTTATGTAGACCCATCAAAACCAGGTTCTGCCTTTGCAGTAAGTCCTGTAACAGCAACAATTTCAGGAAGCCTAATCGATTTACCAGTGAATATCGGAGATACAGTAAACAATTCTACAACCATTGCTACAATCGGTTCTTTAACTGATTTGAAAATTACAACAAATGTTGCAGAAAAATATTCAGCTTATCTAAAAGCAGGGCTTCCTTCATATATAACAATTACATCAAGCCCAGAAAAATTCCCAGCAAAGACTACAAAAATTAGTCCAGTTGTAAACAAAACAAGTAGAACAATTCAAATTGAATTAAAATTTGACCAATACAACAAACTTTTTAAGCCAGGAATGTTTGCTACAGTTGATTTAGTTATTCAAGAAGCCAAAAACTCATTTGTAATTCCTAAAAAAGCAATAAAAAATTTTAATAATACAACTACAGTTTTTATTGTTGACGAAAATAATCAAGCACAACGAGTAGAAATCACAACTGGAATTTCCAACGACTTAGATATTGCTGTAACATCAGGCTTAGAAAAAGGTATGAAAGTTATCACAGCAGGTTCTGTTACAGAAGGTTCTAATGTAAAAATAGTAGGTTCAAAATGACAGTAGCAGAACTTTCCGTCCGAAAACCAATTACTATTGTAATGGTTTATATTTTAATTTGTGTTATTTCATGTGTTTTTATACCTAAACTTGGTATTGCCCTTTATCCTAAAACCACAATGCCAGTTTTATCCGTATTTGCAAATTATCCGGGAGTTGGTCCAGAAGAAGTTGACAAAAATGTAACTCAACTAATTGTTGACCGAGTAAAAGGTGTTCAAGGAATAAAAAATATTACATCAAACTCTTCCACAGGAAGCGCCAGAGTAATGATGGAATTTGGTTACAACCAAGACCTTGATGAAGCAAAAAATAATATCGAACAGGCTCTTTCTGGAATTTCAAATGCTCTTCCTGAAGAATGTTCAAATCCAACTGTTCGTCAATTTGACATGGGTTCTGCCCCAATTATGCGTCTTGCAATCAGAGGAAATCTCGATTTGCACGAATTAAACAATTTAGCAGAAAGTACAATTTCTCCTATGCTTCAACGAGTACAAGGTGTTGCACAAGTTGATGTAAATGGTGGTGCAAAAAGACAAGTTGTAGTAGATGTTATTTACAATAGACTTGAAGCCTACGGAATTTCTCTTTCTGCAATTTCTCAAGCATTGTCTGCAAGAAATATTCAAGTTTCAGCAGGAAAAATCACAATTGACGGAATGGATTACGAAATCGTTACTAGCGAAAATTATTCTTCTCTTGATGAAATCAGAAATACAGTTGTAACAACAAAAAACGGCGTTCCAATCAAAGTTGATGATTTAGCAAATGTTTACGAAGAATACGATTCTTCCCGACGAAAAGTTTATATCAACGGAGAACCAGGACTTTACATCGCAATTTCAAACGAAAGTGATTCAAACGCCTCAGCAGTTTCAAAAGGCGTTCAACAAATGATTCCAGAAATAAATGAATTTTTACCTAAAGGAATTTCATTAGAAGTAATTAGCGATAATACAACAATGATTGATGCCACAATGAAAGAAGTTTATTCTTCCGGAATTACAGGTGCTTTGTTAGCAGTTATAATCATTTTTATCTTTCTTAGAAATCTAAAATGTTCGTTCATAATTGGTCTTTCTTTGCCTATTTCAATTTTGATAACATTGATGTGTATGTCATTTATGGATTTAACAGTAAATATGATGACAATGGCAGGATTGATTTTGGGTATGGGAATGGTTGTAGACTCTTCAATCGTTATTTTGGAAAATATCTATCTTCATCGTGAAAAAGGTGAAAAACCTGCCATCGCAGCAATTCTTGGTAGTAAAAATATGATTAACGCAATTGTTGCTTCAACTTTGACTACCTTGTGTGTTTTTGTTCCGATGTTGATTTACAAAGCCGAACTTAAAATGATTGGGCAAATGTTTCAAGAAATGGTGATTACAGTTGTAATTTCTCTTGTTGCATCTTTGTTTGTTGCAATTACTTTGGTTCCTGCCCTTTGTGGAAGTATTTTACAAATCAATACTCGTGTTCAAAAACCATTAAAAAATAAAGTTCTAAAATCAGTTGATGACTTTATGGAAAAAATCCTAACTGGCTTAGAAAACGGATATGTAAAAGCGCTAGATTTTTGTTTGAACAATAAATTTTTGATTCTAGTGTTAGTTGTAAGTATGCTTGTGCTTTCTATCGTAAAATTTTCTGGAATGGGATTGAACTTAGCCCCTCGTTCTAGTTCCGATGACCAAGTAAATGTAACAGTTACAATGCCAATCGGTACAAATAAAGATATCGTTGCAGAAAAATTATTTGAATTTCAAGATATAGTCCTAAAAGAATGCGAAGGAGCTTATAAATCAATTATTTTAAATTCTGGAACATCAAATTCTGGTTCAATTCAAATAAATCTTCCAGAAATTGGCAAACAACCAATGACGCCAAATCAGATTAAAGAAAAATTACAACCTTACTTAAAACAATGGAGTGATGCCACAGTTTCTTTTTCTTCAGGGCGAGGGCCAGGAAGCGGAAGTGCAATCGATGTTACACTTTTATCTGATGATGATGTTGCTGCAAGTCGTGTTTCTGAAGAAATTATTGCTATACTTTCTGAAAAAGTTCCGGAATTAACAGATATTACAAGCGATATTGAAAACGGAAGTCCAAGATACATAATGTCAATTAACAAAGAAGCTGCTTTTGATGCAGGAGTTACAGTAAGTTCTATTATGAACGAAATTACATCAGCAATTTCAGGGCGAACTGCAACTTCTTATTATCAAGAGGGAGATGAAATTGATGTTATCGTTACAATTCAAGATGAAGATTTAACATTAACAAGTGATATAACTTCACTTTCAATAAATACTTCAAAAGGAAGAATGACACTTGATAATTTTATCACCATAGAAGAAGGAAAATCTCCACAGCGTATTCAAAGAGAAAATGGGGATAGAATTAACCATGTAAAAGCTAGTGTTATTCCAGGTGTTACTACAACTGAAATTCAAAAAATTGTAGAACAAACTCTTTCTGAAAATTTAGTTTTACCTGATAGCGTAAAAATTCAATATCAAGGTGAAGCAAGAGATATTGAAAGTTTTGGTGGAGCATTTATCATTGTTATTTTACTTGCTGTTTTCTTAGTTTTTGCAGTTATGGCAGCTCAGTTTGAATCTTTGGTAGACCCATTTATCATCTTTTTGAGTATTCCACTTTTGGCTATCGGTGTAGTTTTTGTTTACACAGTTACAAATCAGCAATTAAGTATGTATTCTATCGTTGGTGTTGTTGCTCTAGTGGGTATTGTTGTAAATAACGGTATCGTTTTGGTTGACTACACAAACCAACTTGTTGATAAAAAAACTTTTGTTAGAAAAGCCTGTCTTGATGCAGGACGAAATCGTTTACGACCAATTTTGATGTCAACTTTAACAACTGTTATGGGAATGGTTCCTATGGCATTCTTCCCAGGTGAAGGGGCTGAATCAATGCAACCGGTTTGTATTACAATTGTTGGCGG
>JAXJWW010000103.1:0-9313 GCA_036307825.1 Treponemataceae bacterium
ACACTCAGAAGTAGACTCAAAAGCTGAACATAGTTTTGGAGACTGGAAAGTAACCGAACAACCAACCGAAGACACAGAAGGTAAAAAGGAAAAAACATGTTCTGTTTGTGAATATACAGTAACAGAAACACTTCAAAAATTATTACCATCTACTGGAAATGGTGGTATAGATATTGATTTTAACTAGGATAGGTACAAATGAAATATAATAAAATTCTAATTTTACCTTTATTATTGATATTGCTTGTATTTGGTTGTAAAAATACACTAATACAAACAGAAGATATTACTTCTGAACAATACGGAAGTTTGATAATTGGTGATAAAACTGAATCACGTGCATTGAAAATTGAAAATATTAAAGGTGCAAAAGTAAGTGTATCAGGAAATGGATTTTCTGATTTATCAACAACAACACTTATCAAAGATGGTGCTATAACAGGAGTAACAATTAATGGTATACCTGTTGGTAAAAACAGAGTTGTAACAGTTCATGCTGGTACAGAAGGAGCTGGACTAACAGATGCTGACTTAATGAGCGGTGTTGTTATGCGTGCTGTTACAGATATCAATGCAGGTGCAAATTCAGTTACTGTAAATTGGTCAACAACAGCACTTGGAAACATTTTTTATGAATTGTTTAAGCTTGGCTATGATATTTCAGAAATTACAGCTGAACAAAAATCTTCATTGGTATATGCAATACCTACAAGTGTACATGCTACATTGGTTAACGCTAAAGCAATTGCTGAAGATTTCATGACTGAAGGCTTAAAAGATAGTTCAGCTTATGCTCTTACAGGTGGAACTGTTAAATTTGATGTAGATGTAACTGACTATAATGACTATATTGTACAAGTTACAGACCCAGCTTCTAACAAATTGATTCCAGTTTCTGCTGGCGAAGTTACTGGAATTACACCAGGTACTTGGGACTTAGTTGTTTGGTCTAATAATAATTTTGAATGGTGTAGAGCATCACAAATTACTGTTGCAGAAGGTGAAGTAGTTGATTTTGGAACATTAGAATTTGTAACTCCTAAACCAATTTTTACACCAGCAAGTTGTTTCTTCACTGATTCATTAAAAATTTCTATTGCAGCAGAAGATGGTGCAACAGTTTATTATACAACTGATGATTCAGAACCTACTCTATATACTGTACCTTTTACAATTACTGAAAATACAACTGTAAAAGCTTTTGCTAAAATTGAAGGTCTAGAAAAATCAGCTATTGTTACTGAAGAATATAATAAAGCTAGCTTGGGTTATAGATATCCAGCAGAAGGACCTTATTCTGCAGTAGATATGAATGGTGATAAAGATGGTAATGGATGGAATACTTTAAAATCTGAACCAGGTGTTACAATTAATGATGATGGAACTGTAACATTTGCTGTTTATTCTGCTAATGCTGAAAGAATTCTTCTTGAAATTTATGAAGAAGCTTATGGTGAAAATGCTGATGCAAAATACGATTATTGGATGGAAAAAGGTTCTGAAGATGATTATTGGAGAGCCAAAGTTGCTGGAGTTCAAAGTGGAACACTCTACGCATTCCGTGCTTGGGGACCAAACTGGAAATATTCAGAAGAATGGACTCGTGGAAACAGTGATGCGGGATATATAAGTGACTACGATGCACAAGGTAACCGTTTTAATCCAAACAAAGTATTATTTGATCCTTATGCAAAAGAAATTTCTCATGACAAATCTCATCCTGATGTTTTAGGGACATATTCTGGTACAATTTATGCTACGGGTGAAAAAAATCTAATCGATGGAAAACCAAGTCGTGAATTTGACTCAGGAAAATATGCTCCTAAATCAGTAGTTATTGATGATAAAACATCTTTTGTTTACGCTAAACCTAATATTCCACAAGAAAAAGCAATTATTTACGAAGCTCATGCTCGAGGAATTACAAAACATGAATCTTCTGCAAATCTTTCTTCAATTTTATCTGGTATTTCTGGTTTTGAAGGTGTTGTTGATATTCCTACTGAATATCAAGGAACTTACAAAGGTGCTGGAATGTTGGCTCCTTATCTTAAAGCTCTTGGTGTAAATACAATTGAACTTTTACCAGTTCACGAATCAGATAATGATGCAAATCCAGAGGATAAACATGGTGGAAACTACTGGGCTTACATGACTTATGGTTATTTTGCTCCAGATAGACGCTATTCTAGCGATAAATCATTAGGTGGTCCAACAAAAGAATTTAAAGAAATGGTAGATGCTTTCCATGCTGAAGGAATTGAAGTTTATCTTGATGTTGTATTTAATCACTCTGGTGAAGGTGGAACTTGGTATAGTAAAACAAAAAAGGAAAATGGTATAGAAGTACCTAATCCTGAATTTGATAATTATCAAACTGTAGAACTTACATTTATGCGAGGGTTAGATAATAGTTCTTGGTATTGTTTACCACCTGCTGCTAAAGGTTCATATTGGGAAACAACTGGATGTGGAAATAACCTTCAGTGCGATAATCCGATTGTTGGACAAATGATTCTTGATTCTTTGAAATATTGGATTGACGAAATGGGTGTTGATGGTTATCGATTTGACCTTGCTCCTGTTGTTGGTCGTGAATTTGATGGTACAAATTGGAATTATAACCCTAATGCACAACTCTTAAAAGATATTGCTTCTCTTGGTGCTTCTCGAAATGCTGAAATGATTGCAGAAGCTTGGGATATTGGTGCTTATGGTGTAGGAACATTCCCTGCAGGTTGGGGAGAATGGAATGGTCGTTATCGTGATGCTTTACGAGGTTATATTGGAACAGGTAACAAAAGTGGTACTGACAAAGGTGACTTCCTTCAATACATGAACGGTGATTACAACAATTTCAATGACCAAGGTGGCCCACATAAATCTGTAAACTTTGTTGTTGCTCATGATGGATTTACACTTGCCGACCTTTGTAGTTATGAAGGAAATGGAAATGCTCAAAACTCACAACTAGACTGGCCTTTCGGTAAAAGTGATGGTGGTAACGGAGATTATAACTCTTTAGGTTTTGGTACTACTCCAGCTGCTAAACGACAGGCAAATCGTAACTATATCGCAATCCAAATGATGAGCCGTGGTGTTCCAATGATTGTTTGGGGTGATGAATTCTCTCGTACACAAAACGGAAATAATAACCCATATAACATTGACTCAGTTGCAACTTGGTCAAATTACAATATGATTAATACAAAATCACCTCATCTTGTTGCAACTGGAGGGGCTGGTTCATATCATAATAACTTTGGTACATTTAATAATACTGAAGATGTAAACGGTAACTTCATGTTTATGAAGTATATGTTAGCTTTAAAAGCCAACGAACCTGCTCTTAACCAAGCTGATTATGGTGTAGGTTATGATTTCAAAAAAGAAGACGGTAAAACTGATCTAACAGATGGTGATAGATGTGTATGGGTTCGTATCAATGGTTCAGGTGTAACAGGTACAGATTCTGAAGGTAACACAGTTCAAGGAAGTGACTATCTTGTATTTATGAATATGTATACAGAAGCTGTTCCTTTCTCAGTTCCTACTGCTAATGGTGCAAAATGGAAACTTATGGTAGATACATCTTCTGCTAAGGAAGCAAACTTTAATTATTGGGAAGTTTCCAATACATCAGATGTTTATAGTTCAGTAACATATAGTGTTCCTGCTTGGTCTGTTGTTATTATGAAGAATTACGGAACTCCAACAACATCTACACCTGTAATTGAATATGAAGCTGATGCAGATAATAAAACTATGGAAGTTACAATAAATTGTAGTACAGCTGGTGCAACTATTTACTACAAAGAAGGTACTGGTTCATATCAGGTTTATAATGGACCATTTAATTTGAATGTGTCTACAGCTAAAACTATAACAGCTTATGCTACAAAAGCAGATTATATTCAATCTGGTGAAACAAGCAGAAATTTGTTTATCGATGAATATAAAATTTATTGTAAACCAAGTTTCAATGGAACACCTTATGCTCATGTATGGAAAGTAGGTGGTTCTGATTTAACAACTTGGCCTGGTGCTGAGATGAAACCTATGGGTGATGGTTGGTACGAACTTGAAGTTGTTGATGTAAATCAAGGCTACGATAGAGTTATCTTCAATGATGGTTCTAGTGAAAAAGGAAAGCAAACAGCTGATTTGGAATTTGACAAATCTAAACCTTACTTTAAGATGACTGGTTCATTTACTGGTGGTTGGGTAGCTAATAAAAATGATACCCCTGTACCTGTAAAATTGACTTTTACTAACAACAAACGATGGTCTGGAACAATTTATGCATATTTCTACCATGGTACTACACCTGTAGGAGCTGCATGGCCTGGAAGTCCAATGACTAAATCTTATACTAATGATTTTGGTGAAGATATTTATACTGTTACTGTTCCAACTGGTGCAAGTATGGTAATATTTAACAATGGTTCTAGCCAAACAGTTGATATTCCTATACCATCAAAAGATACAAAATATTATGTTGATGAAGATGGTAGTAATGTAAAAACTTGGTAAATTTTATCTAAGTTGTACAAGTTATTTTAAGTTCTTGTACAGCTCTGTGAAATTAAGTGTTTACTAACTCATAAAACACCAAAGCACTCCTTAACCAATTTTTGGTTTTGGAGTGCTTTTTTTATGTATTAAATGATTAAAAATATATGATGAATTTGGTTATTTAATAATTACTATGACAAAGATTTTATTGTTTTTATAAATCAAAAAATACTTTCCTACTTGACCGGGGGGTAATTCGTGTATACTAAAATCGGGTTGTAGTTTGTAACCTAAATTTTGAAAAAAAAAGGAGAGTGCAAGATGAAAAAAATCTTGTTTTCTGTGTTGGCTGTTTTTAGTCTTTTAGTTCTATTTACAGCTTGTGATGGTGTATTGGGAAATTTGGGAGGTTTAGATGATATTTTACCAACTCCTCCTGATGATGGAGATGAGGTTCAAAAAGTATCACTTCAAGAAAAAATCGATAATGCAAAAGCTGGTGATATTATTGATCTTTCAGATGAATCACTTGTTATTGATGAAAATGGATCTTTCACAATTACTAAAAAACTTACAATCAAGAATGGTGATACAAAAAATGCATCCTTTACTGTAAAAACTGATGGTGTAGAGTTTATAAATTTAAGTAATATTAAAACAATTATTGCCTCTGAAGAACTTGGTGATGGCGATTTAACTATTAAAAATTGTAATGAAATTGAATCTTTCTATGTAAATGGAGGAGGATCAGATTCAGTACATATTGCAGGAACTATAATTGCAACTCTTTGGGTTGAAAAAGAAGATGTTCGTATTGTATTAGAATTAGGTACTTCTGATGATGATTCAACTTCACAGACTCCTGTTGCAACAACAGTAAAAAATGTACAAATTAAAGTAAATTGTAAATTGGAAAGTTCTGATTCAAGTGCAGTTTTTGAACAAGTTCTTATTTCAAATGATGTAGAAAAAGTTACTTTAGCTGGAAGTGCAAATGTTGAAAAACTTATTGTAGAAATTTCAGATGATGAAAATCAATCTAATTCAAAACCTTCTATTGAGGTTATTTCAGAAAATGTTGTGATTGAGCAAACATCTGATAATGTGGAAATTGTTGTTCCTGAAGATTCTGATTTTGATATTCCTGAAACAGAAATTCTCGACAAAAAATTTACAGTTAAAACAATTGTTAACGGTATAACTACAACACAAAGTGTTTATTTGGGGCAAGCTATTTATCTAGATAATCCAAGTTTTGATGGTTATATTTTTGACGGATGGTTTAAAGATGCAAACTTTACAATTCCTGTAACTTTTCCCTTAGTAGTTGAATCAGATATTACTTTGTATGCAAAATTTACTGAAAAAAAAGAAGAAATTCAAACTTTTACAGTTAAAACAGTTGTTAACGGAACAACAACAACTCAAACTGTAAATTCTGGAGAACCTCTTACTCTTGCTACTCCAAGTTTAGACGGCTATGTATTTGAAGGTTGGTTTAAAGATGCTGAGTTTACAATTCCTGTAACTTTCCCTTTAGTAGTTAAAGAAGATATTACTTTGTATGCAAAATTTATACAGAATAAACCAACTACAGGCAATACTAAGGATTTGTTAGCAGAAGCTGTAGATTTACTTCTTGACTTGAAAATTGATGAAGGTGTTGCAAATATAAAAGAAGCCTACTCAGTTCAAAAAAATAATGAAACTACTCTTTATTACGCTTTAGCAGAACTTGCTTCAATTAGTGTTGACCAAAGTGTTGCAACCTTATTCAAAGATAACTTTGGTGTAAAAAATTATCCTGCAAAAATGAACTCATTAATCTCTGGGGATTGGATGAAAGAATATCCAATTACTCGTGATTATTGTGTTCTTAATGTTTATCAAGATGAAAATGGTTCTTATGTTAGGGTAAACGGAGATGAAGTTTATGAATATGCTACTAACACTTATTGCGAAGCTTATTTTGACGGTAAAGATTGGCTTCGGGGGTATGATTATAATAATACTTGTCTAACAAATATTACTCTTGACGAAAACGGAAAATATTTAGTTAACTTATATACTTTATCTGATTACATTGATTCTTCTTCAGCAATTAGATACTCTACTGATTTCATGTATGAAGGTTTTGAAGAATATAGATATGGTGGATATGTAAATTTTTCTGGAACAAAAGTTGATATTGATAACTATTTATCAACTAGGTATGTTTTAGATGATTCTGGTACTTGGATTTATGATTTTGACTTTCATAAAATTACAAATATTACACTTAATGAAAACGGAAAATATTTAGTTCATTATGAAACTTTACCTATTGGAATTGATTATACAAATGCTACAAAATATGATTTGTCTGATACTGCTGAAGGTTTAAATGTTTATCAAGCTGAAAATGGTTCTTATGTAAGAGTTTCTGGAAAAGAAATTTATAGGTTCGAAGAATATTATTCATATAAAAATGGTAATTGGGTAAGAGAATCTGCTTGTTTTACAGATATTACAGTTGGATCAGGTGATTATTATGCTTCTAAATACTATTTAGAAGGTAATTATGATTGTACTAATATAACACAATATCGTCTTCTAAATGAAATCAAACAAGTTCAATCAGGAACTGCTATTTTACCAGAATTTAATGAGGTTTCTTGGTTCAAAGATACAGGCCTTGAAGTAAAATTTGGTTCTACACATACAGCATATTCTGTTATGAATCTTATGCTTGTTAATGCAATAGAATGTAACCAAACTGGATTAAACAATGCCATCGATAATATGCTTGCAATTTTTAATACAAAGTTTGAAAATGCAAAGGCTTTAGCTTCAAGCATTACAAATGCTAGCGTTGAAGTTCCTGCAAAAGTTTTTGATGCATTTGGATTAAAAGATTTACTCGGTCAAGACGCTTTGAAAATTGGTAAGGCTGAACTTAACGTACTTGTTGCAAGTATGGAAATTATCAAAGGTACATTAGAATGGATTGCATCATATGATTGGACATTAAATGTTGATCCTATAAAAAATGCTGTTATTCAACAAAATGAAGAATCTCTTTTGGATTGTTTTGAAGATGTTTTTACTGCAAATACACTTAATGTAAGAAATGCAAGTGCAATGACAGCATCAAAGGCTTCTTTCGTAAGTGCAATTTCTTTAATTGAAGAATCTTACAATTATCTTGTTGGTGATACAAGTGAATATCCAAAAGCATATATCGATGAAATTAAAGAAGTTGGGGATGTATACTTAGAAGGTGCAAATTTACTAAAAGATGCAATCCAAAGCGGTGGCGTTTTCTATGTGCCTGAATATTTTGAACCTGAAGATAAATGGCCAACAACAGCAGCAAATACTTGTATGCAAATTGATTTTGGTAAATTCTTCCAAGCTGGATATTTTTCAGACATCATTGACAGAAATGCCGAAGGAAAAGTTGCTTTGTATATTTATGCTTTTGGTTATTATTTGGATGAAGATGATAACTATGTAGAGGTATACAATTTTGGAATTCCGTTTACTTCATTTGATACAATAGCAGAAGATATTCAATCTGAAATTGAAAGAAGAGGAATTGATACTTCTTTAGTTCAAGAATACTATCAGGGGTTAGCATTTAGACTTGATTCTTCTTTGATAGTTGATTGTGTTGGTAATACTATATTTGGCGACGAAGTTTCAGATTCTATTTATATTTCAATTTATTAAAAATTAACTTACTAAAAAAAAATAATTTTTGGCTTTAGAGAAATTTTGTTAAATCAATTTTTCTCTAAAGTCAAATTTTTTTATTGGAAATAATTTGAAAAATAAAATAGTTCTTGTAATATTAGTTTTTATTTCTCAATTTTCTTTTGCCTTAGAATTTGATTTTAATTTTACAAATCTTTGGAGTAATTCTTCTGGTAATGCATTAAATTATAGTTTTGAATTAAATCAAAATGAAGATTTTAAAAATCAAAATTTGTTTTTAGGTGTAAATTTTAATTTACTAAATTCAACTTTAGATTTTTTTCAAAATCAATCTCTTAGTGCAAAAATAAATTTTTTGTATCAAAATAATTTTTTTTACGCAAATTCAAATATTACTTTTATTAGAGCTAATGATTTATTTGTAAAAAAAGATAAACAAGAATTTTTAATAAATGATTTAAAAAGTTTTAATATAAATAATTCTATTGGATTTAAATTTGATAATTTTGAAATTTTTCCTTTTGCAACTTTTTTTGTTTTGCAAGAATCTGATGGAGAGTTTTATTATTTTAATGGAAAGATAAAAATTCCACTTGTAAAAAATTTTGGAATAAAATTTACTTATTACAAAAATTTATTTTGCTTTAAATATCATGATGGAGATTTAAATATTTTTAATACAGATTCTGAACCTTTGGGAAATCTTTTTGCAAACAATTTTAATTTTTGTTACAAATATAATTTTTCAAAAAATGATTTTTGTTTAGTACCTCAAATTTCATATAATTATTTTTCTGCTGAACTTATTGCTTCTTTAACAAATCAAAATCAAAAATTTTTATTGTTCCCTTTTGTTTATGCAAATATCGATGGAGATTTATCTGCCCATATTTTAGATTTTGGTTTAGATTTTAAAATTCTCAAAAAACATTTTAATTTTGAAAGTAATTTAAAAACTATATATTTTTTAAATCAAGATGGAAAATATATTTTTGATTATTTATACAAAAAAAATTTTATGTTTGATGGATCAAGTGGTACTGAAACATCTAAAATTGAAATTATAAATCATTTGGGTTTATTTGTTTTAGATTTAAAATCA
>JAXJWW010000104.1:0-74767 GCA_036307825.1 Treponemataceae bacterium
AGAGATATCTTCAGTTATACCATTATCTTTTGATGTATACCAATATGCAAAACTATATCCTTCTTTGGTTGGCTCTGTTGGTTCAGTTGATTTGCCTCCGTACTTTACTTTTTGAAAATTATTTTCGATTAAAATTCCGCCGTTTGCATTAAAAGTTACAGTGTATACATTTCTTGTGTAATAAATTTTTACAGTAGTTGAACCGTTTGACAAAATTGTTTTTTGTTCAAATGGATTTATGTTAAATCCCTCATATAATTTTGCTACAGCTTCTGTTTCTGTTCCGATTGTTCCTGTTTTGTTTTCAATATCACCTTCAACTAGTGAATATCCTTCATCTTCAATATTTTGCTGGTAGTGTTCTACTTTGTAATTACTTTGAGAATTTATTTCTATATCAACATCTATATCAGCATTAATCTTACTCAATACTAAATGAACTTTATTATCTTTTGGTTTTACTGTTATAACATCACTTTTTCCTGCATAAAATGGAAGTTTTGATTCTGTATTCTCATCTATAAGTTCATAAAGCTTTGCAATAAAAATCACTTTTGAATCAATTGGAACTTCTAAACTTATTTGAACTAAACCGTTTATATCAACTTTTTTTTCGGATTGTGTAATTAAAGGGAGTTTTTCAACATCTGAATTAGGCTGATAAAGTTCTGAATCATAAACTGCAATTTTTAACAGATATTCAGGTATCTCTTGTATACTTTGATTTCTGGAAGTTTTTACTAATTTAGATAAATCTAAGTTAATTTTTATTGTAGTATTTGTTGCCCGTTGAATTAAAAAATCTTGACACCCAGTTACAGAAAAAATAATACCTAAAAACAATAATATTGATAAAACTAAAACAGACTTAGATTTCATAAAAAACCACCTTTAAAAATAAACCTTTGACATCAACTAGATGTCATATCAATTACGATTATATTCTACCTTTTTACTATTGACAAGCAGTAAATGTCAAATAGGATTTTATGTATAAAAATAAGAACGGATTATCAAATAATATTGCAGGTAAAAATATCGCTAAAATCAGAAAAGAAATAAAACCAGTTATGTCCCAAAGAGCATTAGCAGACAAAATGCAACTTTTTGGAATTGATTTAGACAAAAATGCAATTCAACGAATAGAATGTGGAAAAAGATTTATCACTGATATTGAGTTATTAGCTTTCTCAAAAGTTTTAAATACATCTCTAGAAACTTTACTAGAATAAAACTTTACACAGCTGGATTCACTAACGAAGTAGCAAAAATCCAGATAAAAATTCCACAGGCTATCATTTTCATACCTGTACCTAGTAAAAAACCTTTTAAGGAACCAAAGGCAGCCGATAAAGCTCTTTTGGAATCTGAATTGTCGTGAATCATTTCGCCAACCCAAGCACCAATAAAAGGTCCTGCAATAATTCCGATTGGTCCGATAAAAAATCCTATGATTAAACCAATTGTTGAGCCCCAAGTTCCAGCCTTACTTCCACCAGATTGTTTTGTAAAAATGATAGGGAAAATATTATCTAAAACAGAAACTAAAATAGCAATTATTGCAGTGATAATTAATGCAGTTACAGAAATATCTGTGTAACTAGAAAAATATGCAAGTAATAGTCCAATCCAAGCCAAAGGTGCCCCAGGAAGAACTGGTACAATTGTTCCTGCAAATCCAATCACCAAAAGAATACCACCAAAAATTGTAAATACAATATCGCCTGCCATAGATAACTCCAAAGTTTTAGATATTTATAGAATTAATATTCAGATTAAAAATAGTCTGAGAAATATGAAGTTTGCTGTTCAATAGCATCTTCTAGCATATCCACTGTATTTTCATTACAAACCAATCGACCAATTTTATTTAGATAGTCTGGGCGCTTATATCCTAAAAGCATTGTTGTCATAGTTTGAATATCAATTTTATCCTTGTGTCTTTTTCCAGTTGGTTCAACCTTACCGTTTCCATGTCTATCAATTGTTAAAGTAAAACCACCTTGATTCCAAGGAAGCAAAGGATCTTCCAAAGTGAATGACCAAACTCGTTTTCTTGTATCAGGTTTAAACGGATAAAGTTCGATAAACTTTTGAAAATCAACAATTCGAGCCATAAAATAAGGTGAAATACTTTCTTGAATTTTTGCATCTTCCAAAAGGAATGCCAAAGATTCATCAGTATAAGTGCTACCAACAACTTTGTTAATCATTGAAAAGTGAGCGCTTACAAAGTTCCATAGTCCGATACGAGCCTTTTCATTCATAAAAATCATATCTTTAATATGAAAAACTTCGTCAGCAATCCAGTAAATTACATATCCGTCAAGTTCACCTTTTTCATTGTAGTAAACAGCAGAAGTAATATCATCATTATCCCAAAGCCAATATTCATTCCAAGCCAAATCGTCACGAATCAAAGCACCATGAGTTACAGAAGCAAATCTATCATAACATTCACGAATTATAGGACTTGTAACTGGAACACGACGAACTTCTCCAGAAACTTGTCGGCTTTTTGGCAACTGATAATCCTGAATTTCGTAAGTAATTTTATCAGAGATAATTTCCCAACCCTTTCTTCTATAATAAGGAATTGAGTATGGATATAAATAGGAAATGTACTGTCCTTTATCCCGCATTTCGTAGAGGGCTTTTTCCAAAAGAGCATGCATTAATCCATGATTTGAATATTCAGGATAAGTTCCAACTCCAGTAAGACCGCCCATATTGTAAATTCTACTAAAAATACGAACTTGCATTGGATAAACAACACACTGAGAAACTAAGTTTTCTTTGTCAAACCAACCAAGAACACTTGCCCTCTCAAAACTAGGCAATTTTGCGCGAATAAATTCTTTTTCTTCCCAACCAACTTGCTGCATAGTATGTTTAGTTACCTGAAATACATACTTTAAAAGTTGGTTGTATTGCTCCATGTGTTCAATATTTACTTTGTGAAGTTCTAATTTCTCTTTACTCATAGTATTAGTTTACAAAATAAGTCTATATAAAGCAAGATTTTTATTCTGAATCTAAAACCTTACCCCATTCAACAACTTCAAACTGGTCTTTGCTAAACAAAAACTTAGATTCATTTTCAATAATTTTTCCATCAAGTTTTAGCAAATATCCTTGTTGATTTTGAAGTTCAGACAAAACATCATTTTCCGCTTTTAAAACAAAAACCATTCCGTCTTGAGTTTCAAGTCCTAAATAAGTATGAGGTTCATTCCCATAAACTTTGATAAAACCTTTAACAGAATCAGGAGCTTTACCCATAGAAAAAAGTGATAATACACAAATAATTTGTATCACCAAAAGAGCTAAGATAAACTTGTTACAAAAAAAATTCTTTACTTTCATAAGTCAATTTTACCACGCAATATATTTTTTAGCAAACAAAAGAAAGAACAATTGATTTATCTCAAAAGTTACAAATTCTATTCACTATCTTTTACCTTGTTTAATTTAAAAATCATAAACAATAAAAAAGCAAGATAAACAACAACTAAACCTAAAACAACAAGTGTCATTGTTAATGATTTTGGTGCTAAACCAATTAGAACTAACAAAGGAGCCCCGAAAATAATAGCAGTTCCACTTCCAGTAACAAGGTTGTTTGCCGCAGGAGTTTTATATTCAGGATCAATTTCTCGAACAAGTAAAACACCAGAACTAATTGTTCCTGTTAACATACCAAACATAGAAAGGAATCCTTCAGCTTCATATCCTTTGTAAATTTTATTTGTCATAAATTTTAACCAGAAATATGTACCTATAGTTCCTGCAAGAATTGTAATCAAGAAAGGAATCCATAATTTAGAAATATCACTAAAATCGATAGATGCAATCCCTGCAATAATCATTACATCAAAAGCCAACCCTGAAATTCTATTCAAAAGATAATTGTTTTGATATTGGCGTTTCATAATTCCTTTTTTTCTCAATAAAGTAATTATTCCAGCCACTCCAGAAGCAATAGCAGATGCAAAAATAAAGTTAAATCCCCATAAAATTGGATTTAATGTATTTGCAAGTCCCGGAGAAATCAAACCTAATAATCTTGAAAAACCTACCAAAAATCCAAAAGTTAATAGATAAACAAAAACAATTAAAGCAGCCTGAACTGATAATTTATCGATGGACTGTGCAATTGGAATTTCATCTTTATCCTGAAATATATCCAATTTTGAATCGTTTGAAGTTTCATCAATGTAAGTTACATTTTTTTTCTTACGCTTATTCAAAAAGAAAACACCAACTGTACAAGCAATCAAAAATCCAGATGCAGCAATTGATAATCCGTAAGACTGCCCGCCAACAAATCCTAAAGCTTCATAAGTTGAACCAACATTATTGGCTTGTCCAGGACCTTGTCCAAAACCCATAGCAAGCAAAATTCCAGAAGCTGGGAAAAAATCAGGCATAAAAGTAAATGTTAAAACTAAGGCAATTACCAAACCAATAAGAACCTGAATCAAATATGTACTTACAATTAAGGCACCACTTTTTAAAGCAACTTTGTAGCCTTCATTGTTTTTTTGGGTTTTTACCCGCAAAGACATTGCAATAAATCCGATAGCAATTCCATGATAAGTAATCAATTCAAGAAATTCTTGTCTAATATTTATAATACCTAAACTACGCAAAATCAATAAAATAAATCCAGCCAAAACTGCGGTTGGAACATAAGTTTTTTTTATAAAAGAAACTTTTGAACGCAAAATATTTGCTAAAAGTGTTAATGCAGAAATTATACCAATAACAATAATAGGTCGCCAAAGGTCTGTATTTAAATCTGAATAATTCATTTTATCCCACCTTAATTATTTTAAGTATTTAAAACAAAATATAAATTTTCTAACATTTCTGACTTTATCGGAAGTTAAGTCGTAATAATTTCCCTGGTTGTCAGAAAAAACTAAACCTTGCTTTCCATACATCGAAATATCAACAATATCTTGATGTAATAATTCAATTGTATTTTCTTTACCATCTTGAATGGTTTTGAAAACAAACTTGTCTGTAAACATTGAGAATGTTCCAGTTCCTAAATTTTCTTCTTGATGTTCTGCTTTTACAGATTTTAAAGTTGAATCTGTATTTTCAAAAAGGAAGATTTGGTTACTAGATTTTTTATCTTCAACAAAATTTTTAAGTTCTTCTTGCTGAAAATCATCCCATTCTGCCACAGTTTTGAACTTTGAATTCTCCGCAAAATATCCGTATTTATCTAGAGTTGTAGAAAATCCACATTCCTTACAGAAAACTTCGTATTTTATAGAAGAAAGTGTATCGAGTTTTTTACAACTTTGGCAAACACAAAGTGAATGTTCTAATCCTTTTGCAAGATTTTTACCTTTGTATGCTATAGGATTTTCTTTTTGCTTTTCGTAAGCATCTTCATATAAATCTTTGATGATTATATCAGTTATTTCTTCTGCGCTTAATTTTTCTAAAGTTTCTGGGTCGTAAATATTTACGATAGAACCATGCATTTTACCTTTACGAATTCCATATCCCCAACGAGGAGTTGTAAAATATCCACCTTCTAATTTGTAAGTGATTAAACTTGCTTTAGATGCCTTTACTAATTTTCCTGTTGCAAGATGAATTTCACCTGTTCGTCCATTAAAAGATTTTTGACCTTCTGGAAAAAGACAAACATTTTTACCTTCTCGCAAAGCACGAATTGATTTCATTACAGTTACTGTATCAGAAGTTCCTTTTCGCTTTGCAATTGGTTCAAAAACATATCTTAAAACCTTAGAAGCAAAACCTGCTCGATAAACATGTTCACTTGCCACAAAGTACATTTGCTGTGGAAAACTTAATGCCACAAGACCAGGATCTAAATCTGTATTATGATTTGCAAGAACAAGATAGGGTCCTTTTAAATCTTTATAAACCTCACAAGAATACTTGTACATAGTTTTCAAAATTGGTGTTGCGATTGCTCGTATTATTTTCCAAAATCTCTTATGTCGTCTGTATTTTTTCATAGACAATATTATAAGTCATAAAACAAGATAACACAATAGAAACATTTGTCAAAATAAGTCTATTCAGTCATAACATTTTGTTATATTTTCAAAATAACAAACCTTGTTCCAAATCCTTTTTAGGGAATTCATGAAGATAAGAAAAAATTTCATTTATATTACACATAATTTTATTTTTTCTACAAACTGAATAAAAATACGACATCAATTCATCATTTTTTGAACTGGAAATTTCATAGCGATTTCCAAATTCTTTTATATATCGATTTTTCAAACCAGAAAAATGTTCATCTAGTTTTTTGTAAAAATATTCACGATTCCCTTCTCGTAAAGTAAGACCAATTCCAAAATTAAGAATACCTTTTACCCTTGTACTTATGCAGTAATCTAGTAAACCACAAAGATTTTCAAAATTATCATTTATATATGGAAGAAAAGGAGAAAACCACACTACAGTAGGTATATTTCTTTTGTAACACTCTTTTAAAACTTCAACTCGTTTAGAAGTAGTACTAACATTAGGTTCTATAATTTTACAAAGTTCATCATCAAAAGTTGTTAGTGTAATTTGAACAACCGCCTTTGTTTTTTTGTTAATTCTTTCTATTGTATCTAAATCACGCAAAATTAAATCAGACTTAGTTATTACAGTTACTCCAAAACCATATTTTTCGATTAGTTCCAAACTTTTTTGCATATAGCACAATGATTTTTCCAATGGCATATAAGGGTCGCACATTGAACCTGTGCCAATCATACATTTATTTCGTTTTGACTTTAAGGCAATTTCCAAAAGCTCAAGTGCGTTTTCTTTTACTTCGATATTTTCAAAAGGAACTGGAGTATGATAACAACTAGATCGAGAATCACAATAAATGCAACCGTGAGTACAACCTCGATAAATATTCATTCCGTTACTAGAAGATAAAATTGACTTAGCCTTAACAAAATTCATATTCACACTATACAATTATAAACTATTCTTGTAAATAGTTTTATCAATTTATTGCATAGTTTTTTGTTTTTTTGTAAACTACAAAGTATGAAAACATTAGTAATTTATAATTCACAAACAGGTTTTACAGAAAAATACGCAAAATGGCTTGCAGAAAAACTTGAAGCAAAATGCCTTTCTGTAAAAGAAGCAAAACATGAAAAACTCGCTGATTACGACAGAGTTATTTTTGGTAGCTGGTTCTGTGCAGAAAGCATAAGTAAAATAAATTGGTTCTTACCAAAAATTGGTGACTTCTTAAAAGATGTAAATAAAAAAATCGCAATTTTTGGATGTGGAGCAAGTCCTATTGAAAATCCAGATTTAAAAGCGTTTTTCCAAAAAACTTCAAATATGATAGAAGAAAAATTCTCACAAAAATTTGATAACCTTGGAATTTTCTATTGCCCAGGTGGATTAAATTACGAAAAAATGAATACAGCTTCAAAAATCGCAATGAAAATGTTTGTAAAAATGTTAGACTCCAAAAAGAACAAAACAGAAAAAGATGAAATAATGGTAAAAAGACTTTCTAGTTCTTACGATATTTCTGATAAACGCCACATTGAACCAATCTTGGAATTTGTTAAATAAAAGAAAGCGATGCATCAATAAAGTGCATCGCTTTTTTATTTATATTACAATGGAAGGAAGTATTCTACTCCAATAGAGCCGTAAATTGCATTTCTTGAAAAATCAGATTTTTCAGATTTATAATTTTTTCCATTTTCTGTATTAGTTTTAATCACAGTAGGAAAACAATCTAAATTACCAGTTGCACCTAAACTTATAGCAAAATTTTCTGATACAAAAAATCTCATTCTAGCACCAGCACTTAATCCCATTTTCATATTTGAAGAATTTTCTGGATAGTTTTCTGAAAGAATACAACTAATTCCTGTGCCTAAACCAAATCCAAACCAATTAAATCTTGCATTATACCAAGCCATAACTGGAATTTGTACCATCATATTATTGGCAACCGTAAGTCCATCTTTTGTAGATGTAATTGTACTTGGTGCAATATTGCTTTCAATTTGAAGACCAAAACCTTTTGCAAAGTCTAGGTTTATATCAAGCCCACCACCTAAAGCAGTTCCTTTTACTTGTGAATTATCTGCACCAACAATTCCTTTTATGCCGATTGACATATCAAAAGCAAAGGAAGAACCAATAGCAAAAATTGCTACAACCAAAACTAAAATAAATTTTTTCATAAAATCCTCCGTACCATCTTATTGATGGTTTGTTATTCAA
Source organism: Treponemataceae bacterium (assembly GCA_036307825.1). Classification (GTDB taxonomy): domain Bacteria; phylum Spirochaetota; class Spirochaetia; order Treponematales; family Treponemataceae; genus RGIG9060. The sequence continues at coordinate 8,257 of JAXJWW010000104.1, forward strand.
AAGTTAATTTAGAATAAAAAGGATTTATTAATAAAATGTAAAAAAAATATTTAAATTTTGTTAATTATTTAATAATTTTTCAGAAAGTTCTAATATTTCTGGAGCATATTTTTTTTTCATTTTAGAAAGAATTAAATTATACACTAATGGTGTAAGAGCCATTAGTATAAAACCTGTTAAAGAAAAAATTAGACCAGGAGAATATTTTGCAAAATTTAAAGATAAAATTAATCCTACAGAAAAAAAGAAAGCGCCTATTAGTCCAAAAAAAATAGAACTAATCGTAGAAATGTTTATAACTTTCATATCAATTCTTTTTAATTTTTCAAAATTTGTTTCTTGTGTTGAAATATATTTATTTCTAATTTTTTCAATTTCTTCTCTGTTGATTGCTGAATAATTGTAATTAAAAGTATCTTTATCGTCTTTCATATAAATTCCTTCCTGTTTATTTTGTTAATGTTATTAAAAAAGTTGTACCAACTCCAACTTGACTTCTAACAGAAATTTCGCCACAAAGCAAATCGATAATTTGTTTTACCAACGCTAATCCTAATCCGTTACCTTCGCTTTTGTGGGATGTATCTGCTTGATAAAATTTATTAAATATTTTATCACCAACTTCAGAAGAAATTCCACATCCTGTATCTGATATTTCAACAATAATGTTATTTTCTTTTTCAGTGCAAGATACAAAAATACTTCCTTTAGATGAAGTAAATTTAAATGCGTTAGATAAAAGATTATTAAAAACAAGTTCTAAAAGTTGGCTGTCTGTTTTTACAAAAATATTTTCATCAAATTCTGTTTGTAAATTTATTTCTTTTTCTTGTAAAACTTTTTCAAAAGATAATAAACTTTCACAAAGAAGATTTGACACATTTACATTTGTTTTTGATATATCATAAGTTCCATTTTCTAATTTATTGATTTTTAAAATAGTTGAAACTAATTGTGATATTTTATTTGTTTGTTTTTCTATATTGTTAATATATTGTTCTCGTTCAGATTCGTTTATATCTGAATTTTTTAATAAACTTACATAATTTATTATTACTGCCAAAGGAGTTTTTATTTCGTGAGATACATTCGAAATAAAATCATTTTGTAAATTTTCAATTTTAATTTTTTCTTCAACATTAGATTGATTTGTTTTTATGTGTTGTGGCAAATCAAAAATTAAATATTTAAGAATCATTAAAATAGTTGTAAACAAAAAACTTAGGATAAAAATATTTCCAAAAGTTCTTGGCGCTCTTAGTCTGATAAATTCTTCAGTTAATGGAGATTCCCATAAAAATAATGATAAACTACAAGTTATACAAAACGAAATAGAAATAAAAACAAAAAAATAAACAAGTAAACTTGTTACTAAATAAGATTTTTTTAAGATATTATTATTCATAAATTATTTGTTTTCTTCCTTGATGATTGATTTGTAACCTAATCCGTGAACAGTAACAATTTCAAACCCTGTACAAGCTGAAAGTTTTTCTCTAATTTTTGTGATATAAACATCAACTGTTCTTGTTCCTGTAAAAGAATCTGGATTCCAAAATTCATTCATTAATTGAGGCCGAGAAAAAGTTTTTTTTGGGTATGATAAAAATTTTAAAATAATATTAAATTCTCTTGTTGTTAAATTTATTGGTTGGTCATCAATGTATGCAGAATGTTCTTCAAGATTCATTGTAAAATTTCCAACTACAAGTTTTTTTTCTAAATTTATATTTGCTCTACGCAAAAGTGCCTTTATCCGCAAATACAATTCTTGTAAATCAACTGGTTTTACAAGATAATCATCTATTCCTGCATTAAATCCTTTTTGTTTAGATAAAAAATCTTCTTTCGCCGTCATAATGATAATAGGAATATCTTTGTTAAGTTGTCTAACATTTTCAACTAACTGAAATCCATCAACATTAGGCATCATAATATCTGTAATAATTAAATCGTAAGATTTTTTATAAAGTAAATCAAAGGCTTGTTCTCCATCAAAACAAGATTGAATATTAAAACCTTTTTGTTCCAAAAATAAACAAATTGATTTATTTAAATTTTCATCATCTTCAACTACAAGAATATTTACCATAGATAGAATATTATACACAGTTTGTTAAAATTTTGTTAATTTTTTGAACTAAAAAAAATTAACAAAAAATAAATAAATTCTTAACATTTTAAAAATATTGTGGATGTAAGGTAACAACATCAAATATATCAATAAACATTTTTTGGAGGAAAAAAAATGAAAAAAATTATGGAAATTTTAGTTGTGTTGGTTTTTCTTGTTGGAACAGTTTTTGCTATGGAGAATAGAAATTCTACAAACTCTCAAGAAGAAATTATCAATGTTCAAATTAAAAATTCAGAAGAAACTAAGGAGACTGTTATGGAAACAACAAACAAAAAAGCTAATTTATTTGAAAAAATTTGTTACTTTTTCAAATGTGCCTTTGCTGATATGAAAGAAAGCACTAAAGCACAACATGAATTAGACAAAGCAAATTTTGAAGCAGCAAAAGCAGAAGCTCGTGCAAATTTTGAAGAAAATAGATTCCACAATACTTTTAAGAAAGCAAAAGAAAATAGTAAGGAATCTTGGGAAAATGCAAAAATGAGTCCAGCTGAAAGAACTCAAAAAATGCAACAAGAAAGAGAAGAAGCTATTAAAGCAGCACAAGAAAGAAAAGCCGCTGCTGATAAACGCTACGAAGAAGCAAAAAAATAATTTACAAAAAAAGAGTGAGAAAAATTTCTCACTCTTTTTTTTTGCAAAAATTTTACCACTTGAAAAACTGTGGATAAAAAGTTAGTATTTTTCTAGTAATTGAATTCTAAAATCTTAATTACAAAGAAAAACAATTAAGGCAAATCAATAAATGAAAATTCGACAAATTCAATCTAAAGACGATGCGTTTTTATTCAATTTAATTCGCAGTTGCTTGGAAGATGCAGATTTGAATATTCCAGGAACTGCATATTTTGATGAATCAATAAAAAAAATGAGTGAATTTTATCTAAATAAAACTAGCAGAAATTATTTTGTTGTTACAGACGAAAATGACAAGGCTTTAGGTGGATGTGGTTTTGCAGAATTTGGCACCTACGATAAATCACTTTCTAAAAAAGGTAATGACATCAAAGTTTGTGAACTTCAAAAATTATATATTTCAAAAGAAGCAAGACAAAAAGGATATTCATATCAACTTGTAAAACTTGTAGAATCCGAATCTAAAAAAGCAGGTTACCACAAAATTTATTTAGAAACGCATCACAATTTGCCAGTTGCAAAACAACTTTATGAAAAACTAAATTACACACTTTTACAAACTGCCTTACCAGGTTCCGAACATTCCACAATGGATTATTTTTTTATAAAAGATTTGTAAAAATCCTTTATAGTATTATATGTAATGCTTGAAAAACTAAACACTTTTACCTATACTAAAATAAGTAAGTAAAATTTTAATTTGAGGCTATAATGAAAAAGAATTTTTTAGTAACAACATTTTTTTTAATTCTTTCAACATTTCTTGTAGGTTGTTTATGTCCTGTTGGAAACCCTTGGGATTATGAGGATATTGTAGATAACAACACCCAAAATGCTTCACCTTATGAACTATCTTCAGGTAAAGCATATTATGGTATTGCAAAAATTGGAAAAAACACAACCGGAAGTAGAAATGGATATAAATTTTCTGCAAAAACAAATGTACATTGTCAATTTGCAGAAGAACTATCCTATGAAGCCGAATCTGATATTATCGTAAGAACATTAAATGAAGATGGAAGCATAAAAAATGAAGTAGAAATTACTTCAAAAAGAGAATTCGATGTTCCAGCAAACTCCACAGTATATATACATTTTTTTACTGAATATTATTTAACAAAAGACAAAAACTCAGGACCAACATACGCAGAATTTTATCTTTATGTAGACTAAAAAATTATTCATAAATTAAATAATTTTGCACATAAAAAAACAGCCTAGAGATTTTCTAGGCTGTTTTCATTTTAAAGTATATTTCTAAAATCTTAAGCAAATTTTACGATATAGTTCTTTTTCTTTCCGCGACGAAGAACGATAACTTCACCTTCGATAGCAAGAGATTTTGTTACCAAAAGATTTTCGTCTGTTACTTTATCACCATTCAAAGTGATAGAACCAGCGTTCAAAAATTCACGAGCTTCTCGTTTACTTGAACAAATTTTATTGTTTACAAGCAAATCGATTACAGTTGTGTTTTCATCAGTTAATTCAACAGTTGGAACATCTTTAAAACCGATTTTTACATCAGCTAAAGAAAGTTCTTTTACATTTCCAGAGAATAAAGCATTACTGATATTTACAGCTTTTTCGTATTCAGCTGCTCCGTGTAAGTCTGTGATGATTTCACGAGCCAAAGCCTTGTGAGCCTCACGCAATTCTGGGTTTGCAGTATTTTTAGCATCAAGAGCTTCAATTTCTTCTTTTGATAAGAAAGTAAAAATCTTTAAGTAAGAAGTTACCATACTATCGTCAACATTGATTAAGTACTGATAAAGTTCGTAACTTGAAGTTTTGTTAATATCAAGCCACAAAGCATTTCCTGCAGATTTACCAAATTTGTTTCCGTATTTGTCCAAAACCAAAGGCATTGTAAAGCCGTAAGCATCTTTTCCTTCGATTTTTCGAATCAATTCAAGACCAGTTGTAATATTTCCCCATTGGTCAGCACCTTCGGCCTGAAGCACACAATTTTTTGTTCTAAAAAGATGTAAAAAGTCGTAACCCTGAATCAAAGTATAAGAAAATTCTGCAAAAGTAATTCCTGTTTCCAAACGACGAGAAATAATATCTTTTCCAAGCATATAACTTACATTGATGTACTTACCAATATCCCGCAAAAAGTCCAAGAAACTAAAATCTTTCATCCAATCGTAATTGTTTACGATTTCAGCATTTCCTTCAAAGATTTTTAGAACTTGAGCCTTAATTCCTTCGATATTTTTTTCAACTGTTTCTTTTGCAATCAATTCTCGTTCTGCTGTTGGACGAGGGTCTCCAATCAATCCTGTTGCTCCACCAACCAACAAAATAGGATGATGCCCAGCTTTTGCCAAGCGTTTTGCAGTAATCAAACTTGAGTAGTGGCCTAAGTGCAAAGAATCAGCAGTTGGGTCAGTTCCCCAATAAAATGAAATCTTTTCGTTATTTAATTTATCCTTAATGTCTTCTCCGGCAACATCTTTAATCAAACCGCGCCATTCTAAATCTTCGTATAAAGTCATAAATACTCCTAATTTCTTCCTTGTATTATAGATAATATCAAATTTTTTTATTCTTGTCATCGCTTCTTTTTATTCTTATTTGTAGACAAGTAAAAAAAAGATGGTATAATATAGGTATGAAAACAATCAATAATAATAAATTATTTAAAATCACTCTTTTAATTTTAACTTTTTCGTTATTTGTACTTCCACTTTTTGCAAAGGAAACAAAATTTGACGAAGTAAAAACCTCTAAACGATTTATTTCCGATGTAGAAAAAATTACAGGTAAACTCTCTGACGAAGAAAAATCAATTGCTCGATTTTCTTTTAGAAATTCATTTACTTCTTTAGGATACAATTGGATTGGCAACTTAGATATTGATAAAGCTTCTAAAGAACTTACAAAGGAAGATTACAAGCTAGTTGTAGAGAAAGCTGCAAGTCTTACCAAAAATCCAGCTTCACAAGGAGCTCTTAAATTAGGAAAAGCTGGCGAAAAAATATTAAAAGCATTAGCAAACTCAACAGAAAAGGCATTTAAAGCTGGCAAAAAATGGGTAAACGAAAACGCAGAAGAATTCGATAAAAAATATAGTGAATAGAAATAATACTAATGGAGATTTAGTATGTTAAAGAAAATTTTATTTGTAATTGTAATTTCTATTTCATTTTTTTCTTGTGAATTTCTCTTAGAACCCAATGTACCAATAAACTATATCAATTACACAATCATAGACTGCCCAACTGAAATTGTTTCTCGTGCTTTCAAATTTGCAGAACTTTACGAAAAAGAAAATACAGTTTACGAATGGGGCGGTGAAGATCCTTTACGAAACACTATCGGAATTGATTGCTCTGGTCTTGTGATTATGTGTTACAAATATGCTATGGTAGATACTTCATATAAATTGATAAATGAAGATATGACTGCTCAAAACATTCACGATTACGCTTCTACAAAAAAATCCGTAAATTCCGTTCAAAAAGGCGATTTAGTTTTTATCGGCACAGAAGGCAGTAAAGAAATTACACACATCGGATTTTTTGAAAAATACGAAAATAACAAAGTTTATATACTAGATAGTTCCTCAGACTCAAACGGAGTTCATTACAACACATATCCAGTCGATTCTAAAAAAATCAAAGGATATGGCAGAATGAAACTTAAGTATTAACCGCATCCACTTCACAACTGTAATACTCTTCTAGTTTTTCTCTACTTAAAATAAAAACTTGCTCTAGTTTTGGGTCAAAGTGGCTTCCCATAGAATCAATCATAACACTATATGCTTGTTCAAAACTCATTGGTTCTTTGTAACATCGTTTACTTACCAAGGCATCATAAACATCAGCTATTGCCATAATTCTTGACTCTAAAGGAATATCTTCGCATTTTAATTTATCAGGATATCCCATTCCATTCCACTTTTCGTGATGATGTTTTGCTACATTAGTTGCAACTTTTACAAAATGTTCTTCTTCAACTCCGTTTAAGATTTTTTCAACAAGTTGTGCACTTTTTATAACATGAGATTGCATAATAGAAAATTCTTCATCAGTTAATTTTCCAGGCTTTCGTAAAATTTTATCATCAATTCCGATTTTACCCAAATCGTGCATCGGAGCAGCTTTAATTAAATCTTCGCAAAATTCATCACTTAGTTGTAAAATATTTTTTTCACGAATTACATCAATTAAAATTCTGATAACATCACTTGTGCGTTTAATATGACCGCCGGTACTATCATCTCGATTTTCTACAACACTAGCAATTCCCAAAAGAATTTGCGATTGAATATTTTGAATGTGCTGAATTTTATCTCTGATTCTTTCTTCCAAATTAAAATTATGAGAAGACATCATTTCAAGATATTTCCATTTTTCAGTTTCTTCGTGAAGTTCGATAATGTAGCCACAAGCTTTTTCTTTGTACCAAATTCGGTCTATCATACATTGATAATGCTTTTCGTCATTTTCAAAAGTAAAATCATTTGAAGAACGCTTTGTATATTCTTTTATCCAATCTAAAAAGATTTTCATTTTTGGAACATTATCAACTTGAGAATCTACAATACAATCTTTTAAGGCTGGAACAATTTTTTGTGCAACTGGATTACATCCAAGATAATTATTTTTATTATCAAAAACGATGTAACCATAAGATTCTTGTTTTTCCAAAGAACTGTTTACGCAATCTTTTATGTCGTACATTGCAGTTCGTCGATGAATGTACAAAAGAAACCATCCGTCTAAAACAAACATCACCGCCATAATTTCAAAAGGAAAATTCAATGCTTTAGAAATAATGAACAACAAAGTATTTACAATTTCAACTAAAAATAAAGTTAAAACACTTTTTTTAGAAACATTTTGTTTTTTGAAAAAGCTATAAAGCAAGGTTGAAATTCCCATAATAATATAGCCGTAAATAATTATGTAAAAAGTAAAATGTCCTATTCCGTATTCGTAATTAAGAATTGAACAGCCATAAAGTGAAGTCAAGGAAAAATCTTTTTTGTAATAAATTTCGCTAAATCCAGTTGATAAAACCATGATGTAAACCAAAAGACTGAAGGCATACAATGAATTTTTTATCCAACCTTTTAGTTTTAAATTACAAACAGCACAAATTAAAAAGAACAAAACTGGAGAAACAAAACATCCTCCAACATAAATTATTTTATTTGCTAAAATTGCTTCCGAAACAGATGATGAAGTTGCTCCTGCCAAATAACCAAGACAAGAAATTAACATCAATAAAAAAAGTATTGTAAAATAATAATTTATTCTTTTTCCTTCAAGACGAAAAATAAAAACAATAAAATTTATCAAAACAAGTAATGTTGTAATTATATAATATGGAAGCAAAATCTTTCTCCAATAAAATAAGATAACTAATAATAATATTTTATCATACAAATAAAATTTTTGGTAAAAAAAATATAAACAATTTTTATACAAAATTTAATTTAAATTACATCTTTACAGAAAATGTCATTTAGGATAAAGTAAAATCATGTTTGTAAAATTTGAATATCAACCGCTTATTGAAGATTTTTATAACAATGGCGAAATGAAAATCGAAACTATATTAAAGATTTTGGAAAATTCAGGAAATCGCCATTCTGATACTGCAGGAGATTACATCCTACAAAGTAGTAGCAATGGATTTGCTTGGGTCTTAACAGACTGGCTTGTTAATATTGATTTTTATCCAAAGTACGGAGATAAGATTCATGCAATTACTTGGAGTCAAGGTGTAACTTCCCTTTTCGGAACTTCAAGAGATTTTGAACTTTACTGCAACGATAAACTTTGCGCAAAAGGAACAACTCGTTGGGTTTACTTTGACATGAACTCTGGTCGTCCAACAAAAATTTCAGATGAACTTTTAGCAAAATATGAGCCAGAAAAAAAATCCGATTTTGAAGCTAAACTTGCCAAAATTCAAGAACCTGAAACTTTTACAACTGAAATCGAAATTCAACCTCGCCGAAACGACATCGATTTTAATCATCATGTTCACAATCTAGTTTATGTTGATTATGCCATGGATGCTTTAAATGAAGAATTTTACAAAAATCATAACTTCAAAAAAATAAGAATCACTTACAAAAGTGCGGTTGTTGCAGGAGAAAAATTAAAAGTAAAATCAGTTTCAAATCAAGACACTCACACAGTTTGTATTTACAACGAACAAGGCGAACTTAAAACTTTGTTAGAGTTTGATGAAAGGTAGAGTTTCATAAAATTTTTTTACCTAATGCTGTCCCTAGATTAAAATTTTCTAGGGACATTTTTTTTACAAACGAAATTTTTTTAATTCTTCTTTTTGGTCTTTTGTAATTCTAAAACTTTCCTTTGCTTTTTGAATTGTTTTGTTATGTGTCCATTCATCAAGAGAATAATTTTTTATGTAAGGAAAAGTTTGTTCGTATTGTTTTGCAAGAGCAGTTGCAAAAAACCAGGCTCTCATCATATTGATATAATATTCTTCAGAATTTATTGAAACAACTAAATCTAAATATTTTGTTTCAAATTTTTCGTCTAAGAAATATCGCATTAACATTCCGATTGCAAAACGAACAGTATAAACTGTATCTGAATTTATCCATTGATAAATTTTTTCCAAAAGTTTTTCGTAATTGGTTTTGAAAATTTTTGGATTTAACATATCGCAAGTTGCCCAGTTATCAATGTAGGGTAAAAAATTTTCAAGATAAAAAATACATTCATCAAAATTATTTATCTTTTCAATTAAAAAAGCGTGAATATTATTTTCTTCATAAAATTCGTGAGGAAGATTTTTCAAAAATGAATTTAAACTTTCTATAGAATTTTCTTTAAAAAGTTTTTTTGCGTAATCTCTCAAAACTGGAACACGAACTCCAATAATTGAATTTGAATTTATCGTAGGCATCAACTTACTATGAAAATCTTTGTAAGTTTTATCCTGCATTGATAACAATTCATTTTTTATTTTTTTAATCATTTAATTTTTTCTAAAATTTTTGAAGAAAAATAATAACTGATTGCGCCAAAAACAATTCCACACAAAGCTCCACACAAAACATCAGTTGGAAAATGTACATACAAATACATTCTAGAAAATCCAATTAAACATGCAAGAATTAAAGACGGAATCCACCATTTATTTTTTGCAAGAAATAAAATTATTACAAATGAAAATCCACAAGCAGTATGTCCTGATGGAAATGAAAAATCTTTTGGTGCTTTTATCAAAAGTTCAACAACTGGATTTTGCATAAATGGACGAGGACGAGCAATAACAGGTTTTAAAATCAACTGATAAATAACATAAGCAAACAAAATAGAGATTAAAAGTTGAATACCAAGTTTTCTTGTCTTTTTGAAAAATAGTAAAATCACACTAATTAAAATCCAAATAAAACCCACATCACCAAGAGAAGTGATAAATGGCATTACTACATCAAGAAAACCACATCTAAAATTTTCTTGAATAAAATTGATAATAGAAAAATCAAATTGTGTAATTGCGTTCATAAAAAATCCTTCTATAATAAATTACAAAGTTCGTCAACTTGTTTTTGTGTTGTTGCCCAACTTGTTGCAAATCGAACAACAGTATGAGTTTTATCAAATTTTTGCCAGTAACTAAATGAAACAGATTTTTTCAATTCTTCCATTTTAGAATTTTCTAACACAATAAATTTTTGGTTAGTTGGTGAATTTATAAAAATTCTATAACCTTTTTCGATAAAAGTTTTTTCAATTTTATCTGCCATCAAAATTGCGTTGTCAGAAATTTTAAAATATAAATCATCTGAAAAAAGTGTGTCAAATTGCAAACCTAAAACCCAACCTTTTGCAAGCAAGGCGCCACTTTGTTTTATCAAGGTAAAAAAATGAGGAACTAAATTTTCTTGAGTAAAAACAACTGCTTCACCAAACATGGCACCAACTTTTGTTCCGCCTATATAAAATGCGTGAGCATATTTTGCAATATCTTTTAAAGTTACATTTTCATTTTGATTTTTACTTGCAGAAATTCCGTAACCTAATCTTGCACCATCAATGTATAATTTCAAATTGTATTGGTCGCAAATTTTTCTAATTGATTTTAATTCTTCCAAAGAATAAATTGTTCCAAATTCAGTTGGAAAAGAAATATACACAACACCCGGTTTTACAATGTGTGCGTTATTTTCATCATCATAATAATTTTGCAAATATAAAAGTAAATCCTTACAAGAAATTTTTCCGTCGTAGTTTGGAAGCATCGTAACTTTATGACCTTTAGCTTCGATTGCACCTGCTTCATGTTCGGTGATATGTCCTGTGTTTGCAGAAATCACAGTTTCATATTTATTTAAAAGCGCGTCCAAAACTGTAGCATTAGTTTGAGTTCCTCCAACTAAAAAATAAATTTCTGCCTTTGGACAATCACAAGCCTTACGGATTTTTTCTTTTGCACTTTCACAAATTTCATCACAACCATATCCTGTCATTTTTTCAAAATTGATTTTTTGCAATCTTTCCAAAATTAAAGGATGACAACCTTCCATATAATCGCTATCAAATCGTAAAATACTCATGCTGTAATTTTATATTGTTGTTTGATTTATAGCAAGAAGAAAGTAAAAATGCAAAATGCACTTTACAAAATAATAGTATTTATTTATAATTGATTTATTGGAAATGCCTAAGTTCAGGCGGTGTCTCCCAACTCAATCAGCATTATGCTGAAATAAAGACTAGGGAGGCTAACTATGACTTGTGAAATGATTATTAGTTTAGTAACTTGTGTTGCAACTATAATCGGAACAGTTGTAGCTCTGCTTTCTTACCTAAAAAAGAAAGATAAAGAGTAAAAAAATAAAACCGCCATAGTCCTCGAAACTCTTGGCGGTTTTTAACCAACAACGTGGAGATGACCAAATTGAACTTTGGCATTTCCTCTTTTTTTAATATACACCTACTTGCGATTTAATGCAAGTCTATTTTTATAATCACTATCAAATCGTAATTTATTCATACTTTGCATTTATTTCATTTATAGCATCTGCCATAATTTTTTCAGCATCAAATCCATCTACATCAAGCATCTGTGCAAAAATCAATTCTGTTTCTTTAATTCCAAAATAATCTTTACATAGACTTTCAATATAGTTATAAGAAAAATCTGGAATAAATTTTCCACCAGCAGTTGCAACATAATAAAGTTTTTTTGCCTTACACAATCCAACAGGTTTTCCATTTTCACCAAATTTTGTAACAAGACCTGTAACATAAATATTCTCGATAAAAATTTTTAATATTGCAGGAAATGATAAATCCCAATGAGGTGCAGAAATTACAATCTCATCAGCAGTTGAAAATAAATTTGCCAACTTAAAAATTTCATCAGAAAAATTTTCTTGATTAACAAGTTCCGTTCGTTTTTCAATCATGGCTTCAGAATAAGGAGATAAGTTTTCATCTTCTAATTTTATTTCAATAATTTCATCATTAAATTTACTAAGTAAAACTTTTGCAAGCTTATCGGTTCTAGAAATTTTTCTAACACAAGCATTTACATATAAAATCATTTTCAAATTATATCACATTTTTTGTAATTAAACTATTTATTTCAACAAAAATATGATGTCTAAAAAATTTTGTCATGCTGAACTTATTTCAGCATATACTACATATAGTAAATAGATTCTAAAACAAATTCGAATTGATACATCTATTTAATTTAAAACAAAAAAGAGATTTCTCATAAAGAAAAATCTCTTAAAAAATTTTTATAAAAAAAATTTATTCGGCCGCCTTAAAATTGTAAATCGGTTTAATGATTTTTACAATTTCGGCAGTTTCACCAATATTTGCAACAATATCATCCATTGTTTTGTATGCCATAGGAGCTTCGTCTAAAGTGTCTTTGTTCACCGTACTTGACCAAATTCCAAACATCTCTGATTTAAATTCTTCTAAATCAAGAGTTTTTTTAGCTTTCATTCGGCTCATAACACGGCCTGCTCCATGTGGAGCGGAACAATTCCAATCTTCGTTGCCCTTACCAATACAAACTAAACTTCCGTCTCTCATATTGATAGGAATTAAAAGTTTTTCACCTTTTTTGGCACTTACGGCCCCTTTTCGCAAAATCATTGCACCCTCAGTTTCTGTATCGATATAATTATGAATCGTTGTAAACTGTTCAATTATATCTTCTTGCTTTATATGAAGCCCGATAGAAATTGATTCAATCATTGCCTTTCTGTTTACCTTGGCAAAGTGTTGCATAATTTTCATATCGTTGATGTAATCTTCAAAAAGTTCACCGCTAACATAAGCCAAATCTTTTGGAACAGAAGTGATAACTTGAGATTTTAACTCTGCAAGTTTTTCTTCAATTTCAGATTCTCTTCCTTCAGCTTTTAAAGTTGCAATTAATTTTTCGCAATCCTTTTTTGAATTTTGATTTAATTGCAACCATGCTTGTTCTTGATAATAATTTGCAATTTCAAGTCCAGCGTGACGACTTCCAGAGTGAACAACGATATATAAATTTCCTTCATCATCTCGGTCAGCTTCGATAAAGTGATTTCCACCGCCCAAAGTTCCAACACTAAGCCATGCTCGGTATTTATCATATTTTCCGCGAACCTTGTCAAAGTTTACAGTTTCACCCAGAGCATGTGGGAACTTTCGAATATCCCGACCACAAGGAATATTTTTGCGAATGATTTTATCAAGTTTTGCTGGATCAAAATTTTTGCTAACTTCACTATCAGCACGAATTACTAAAGTTTCCATTCCGCAACCGATATCAACGCCAACAAGGTTAGGAACAATTTTGTCGCCAATGGTCATTGTAGTCCCGATTGTGCAACCTGCTCCAGCGTGAACATCTGGCATAAGACGAATTTTTTGTCCAGAAGTAAATTCTTGGTCGCATAAAGTTTTTATTTGCTCTAAAGATTTTTCATCAATTACATCTGTAAAAATTTTTGCTGTATTATAAATTCCTTCAACAGTTTTCATTTTAAATCCTCCATAAAAAAATCAATTTGCATTTTCACTTTATGCAGATTTTTTGAATTTACATTTTTGACATGTTACAAAATCTTTGTTCATACAATTTGCCGCGTGGTCTGAACAACAAGTTTCAATTTCCACAAGAGAATAGCAAATCAATTCGTCTAAAGCCACGCTAAATAATCTTGCAAGGACAATAAGATTATCTACTGTAGGAATACTTTTACCACTCTCCCAAGCATAAATTGCCTGTGGATAATCGAACCCAAATAAATCTTGCAATTCATGGACGGTAAATCCATTTTCTTTTCTGAGGATTTTGATTTTGTTACCAGTTTGTTCTGGATTAATAACTGGTTTTAAGATGTGCTTAACAGTCTCCATTGGTTTTTTCTCCTTATTGCAAAAAATTTCATGGCTTTAATTTTTAGTCCTTTTAGCCATGTGCTGTTTTGTCCATTAAATTTTATAAATGTAGGAATCACGCTTTTAAGTTGCACTTCTTGCATGTTGTCATTCTCACATGTTTTCATCGCATCAATGAACAATATAAAATCTGATTTAACTACATCTCTTTCTGTTTTAGGATTACCAGCAAAATTTGCGAACATACGCGTTCTCCTTCATTAAGATTAATGGATGCCAACGGCACCAGTGACAAAGTCACCACATAAAATTTTTTGCGTCAGATACACACCAACTAGACGCTAATTTGTTTTACATTATAATAATAACTAATATTTTTTTGTTTGTCATTAAACTTGTAGTTTAAAATAAAATTTTTTAAAACAAAAAAAAACTCCAACACAAAACTTTATTCGTGCCTGGAGGTTTTATTTTGCAAAATATTTCTTTTTATTCAATAATTTTACAAACATCTATCCATTGAATAAAGTTTGAATATTTTTCTAATTCTGGAATAGTAAACTCAATAGCAGAATTTGAACTTCCACAGGCTGGAAAAACTGTTTCAAATCTTTTTAAAGATTCATCAAGATAAATTTTTACACCAGAATTTACTGCGAAAGGACAAACACCTCCAACAGCATGGCCTATCAAAGTTTCGGCTTCATCAAAAGAAAGCATTTTTGCTTTGGCTTTGAAAAAAGATTTGTATTTAGCATTATCAATTTTTGTATCCCCTGCTGTAACAATTAAAATTACTTCATCTTCCACATGAAAAGAAAGTGTTTTTGCAATTCTACAAGGTTCACAATTTAGAGCCTTTGCTGCAAGTTCAACAGTTGCACTAGAAACTTCAAATTCTAAAATACGATTTTCAATTCCAAAAGATGAAAAATATTCTCTTACTTTTTCAATAGCCATATTTTATTTCCTACTCTTAAAATGAATATGCGTAACTAAAAGCAATTCTTTCAAACCACCATTCTCGACCATTATAATCTAAGTTAAAGTTTGTAGCAGAACTTCCTTTATCACTAGAAAATCCTCGTCTACTTGAAAATCTTGTTTGAATTGTTAAAGAATGATTTTCGTTAAACTTCAGAATACAGATAGGATTTATATTAACACGCATAAAAGATGGATTCCAATCTAAATATTTTGCATCAAAACTTGCTTCATCATAATATCCACTTAATTCAAATTGAAGACCAACAGTTTGTAAAACAAGTGGCATCTGATACCCCAAAATAATTTGAGAATAATAATTCCAGCCATTTGCTTTTTCACCACTTGCTTGCCAAATCCATGGAGTTCCATTTTCAACGCCAGTTAATCCTGTGTACAAAATATCGTAAGAAGCTTGCATTACAACATGAGTCCAATCTCCAGGAACAATTGCCCCTACATCAAATTGAAATAAATTTGATAATCTAAATTCATAAAAGTAATTTTTAAAAGGAGTTAAACTTTTATATCCATTTTCTGCTGAATCTAAATCTCCCATTCCTTTGATGCCAATAAAATCCCAACCAGTTCCGATTTTTGCACTTGCTGTGAATTTTAAAAATGCAATTGGAGTAAATGCAACAAAAAACTGAGGCATTAAAGTTACAGGTGAAATTTCCAAAGCAGGTGAAATTGTAACATTGTTACCTTTTACTAAAGGATTAGTTCCAAAGGGTGTTGGAATTTTGTAATCCATCTTTCCTGTAACACGAGCTTCTACAGCAGAATAAAATCCATCGAGAGGAGCAAATCGACTTACATCATCTTGTGGAAGCCCCATTGCAACAGGCGAAGATTTTGGATAATAAGCAAAATCTGTAATCAAGATAAATTTTGTTTCTGCTTCTGCAAAAACACCAAATGTAACTAATGAAATAACCAATAAAAAAATAATCTTTTTCATAAGGTGATTATAACATAAATCGATAAATTTGTCGTTTTAAATTTTTGAGTTTTAAGAAAATTTTTTTTGAAGAACAACTTTATTCAAAATAAGCCTGATATGGCACTTCTATTCTAGACTCGTCATTAAATGAAACACCGTAACTTCCTTCACTTGGAAGATTATTTCCTAAAAGAACTTTATCAAAATAAACAGTAGCATTGTACAAACCACTTACATCAACTTTTCCGTCAAAATTTCCATTTCCAGTAATTTTTCCACGAGTGATAATTTCTCCGTTAAAAATCCAACCTTCTTCATCACAATAATTTTCGTAACGAATAGTTACCAAGCCACCTAATCCACTAATTTTTGCATGATAAAAAACTTTTCCACTGATGTTCCCTGCAACTTCTTCTTTTCCAAGTTTTGCAATATTCGGCTTTTTATTTAACAAATTTATTTTTTTATAACTTTCATTTATTTTGTGATTAAACAAAACAAAAAAATCTTTGTGAGTTATTGTTTCCAATCCAAACAATGATGAAATTAAAACAAACATCAAAATTGATAAAAAGACTTTCTTTTTCATAAATCCTCCAAATAACTAATATAATAATAACACTTTTTGAAGGATTTATGTAAAATTTAGACAAGTTTTCTTTTTTGTTTTCTAGTATTGTTGTCTTTAAAAAATTGAATTATCTTTCCTAAACTAAATTTAACTTTTATTCCGTATTCAAAAGTATTTTTTACTTGGTTTTTTATCACACCTTTTTGATCTTGTGGATTTACAATAAATCGATATCCTCCAAAAATATCTATCATCACAATATCAAAAAAAGACTGCTTCCATCCAATTAGAGGATAAAGAGAAATTACACAATCTTGATTATTTTCTTCTGTTATCGAAGAACCTTTGTACATAAAAAATCCAGTTTTACATTGGCACCCAAAATAAAGCCAATCTAATCCCCGTAAAAAAGGATAATATAAAGCTTCTCCTGTAATTTCTACGGAAGTTAAAATAAGGGAAGGATTTTTCATCCACATGGTCATATGAGAAAGTCCGCCCTTTACAGCAATTCCTCTAAAAATTTCTCTCTCGTAGGTAAAGCCAATTCCCCACCCATTATTCTTTAAGCCTTTAGCTAAATATCCTGTATCAAGAGAAAAAATCTGTTTTGTATTTTGGGTCTTTGAAAAAAGAGGAAAATTTATCACAACAAATAAAAATGCGATTATAAAAGAAAATTTCTTCATTGTAGTAGTTTACAATATGAATGTTAAGGTTTTGTTAAAAAAGACAAAGACCCTAAACCACAATATTAAATACATCCTAGCTGATAACTTTTTCAAATATAAGTTTTATAATTCTACATCGTTCTTCAAAATTCCCTCGTTTGGGAGTTTCTACAGTAAAAACAAGCGGAATACCTCTATCCTTAAAGTACATACCAGTCGTAACGGAACCTTTTAATTTCATGTACCATTGAGCATAAAAAGCTGAATACAATAAACCATTTTTCACTTTTAGAATTACATCTACATATTCATTTTCAAGCAAAACATTTTGTTTTTTTAAATAACTCAAAATATTTTTTGCATATTTTTTTCCTTTTTGATTGTAAGCATAAAAAAATGTTCCATCACAAGTAGCTTCGTGAAAATCAATCACTAAATCATATTTTTCTTTTGTAGCTTGAGTGAGAATTTGCATTTCTTTTGTGGTTTGAGTATTCAAATCTCTATTTGGATCTGTATGATTTGAACAATATCTATAATTTCTTTCAAAACCAAAAGGATTCATAATAAAAATAAAATCAACTTGAGTATTATTAGGAATTTTAATTTTCCCTTCATTTATTTCTTGAATTATATTCTTTATCCCAAAAACTGGCGCAGGTTCATTTCCATGTAAACCACATAAAAACAAATATTTTCTCGAATCAATATTTTGATAACTTTCCGACTTTATATAAGAAATTTTATAAACTGGATAATCATATTTTCCAAAACTATCCTTACATTGAATATTTCCAATGTTTGTAACTGTAAAATCAGAATTTAATTCATAAACGAAGGAAGTAAGATTTTCATAATTTCTAGATTGAATAGGTTTGATATCAGCAGAAAAAAGATTGTTTGAAAAAAGTACATAAAGAAAAGTGAAGAACAAAAATTTAATTTTTCTTTTTAGATTATTCATAAAGAAATTTTATCATAAAATATTTTTTTGTAAATATGTATTGTTGCAACAAAAAATATATCACTTTCAACTTAATTTAATAAACGGACTAAGTAATCAAATTCAAAAAAATCCCACTCCCTCTCGCACAAACAAGAAGAAAGTGGGATTATATATCAAGAACAGAAATTGTGTAGCAATTTCGAATCCGTGTGATAACTATTAAAGATTATAATACTTTTCAAACTCAGCAGGAGTTGGAATTGCATTCATTTCGCGACATTCTGCACGTTTTGTTGCGATGAACTTTGTTAAAAGTTCTTCTGGGAAAACTCCACCAGCTGTTAAGTAGTCGTGGTCTTTTTCCAAAGCATCCAAGGCTTGATCCAAAGAAGTTGGAAGACTTGTCAACTTTGCTTTTTCTTCATCAGAAAGAGTGTACAAGTTCATATCATAAGGTCCCCAACCATTTGCGTGTGGATCAATTTTGTTTTTAATTCCGTCGATACCAGCCATCAAAATTGCTGCGTAACAGAAATATGGATTACAAGTTGCATCAGGGTTACGAATTTCAAATCGGCGCATTTTTGGTGATTTTGCGTAAGCAGGAATACGAATAACAGCACTTCTGTTTGAAGTTGCATAACCAACTGTAACAGGGGCTTCAAATCCAGGCACAAGTCGTTTGAAAGAGTTTGTACTTGGGTTTGTGATTGCACATAAAGAAGCAATATGTTTTAAAAGACCACCCATAAAATAATGAGCAGTTTGGCTAAGATTAGAATATCCGTTATCGTCAGAGAAAACTGGTTCTCCATCTTTCAATAAAAGCATATGAACATGCATACCGCTTCCAGCTTCGCCCATAACAGGTTTTGGCATAAAAGTTGCAGTTTTGCCATATTTTGCAGCAGTGTTTCTGATAATATATTTAATCATCATTGAAGCATCTGCCATTTTTGACATTTTTCCAAGTTGAGGTTCAATTTCAAATTGACCAGCAGCACCAACTTCTGGGTGATGATATTTTACATTGATTCCCATTTCTTCCATTAACAAACACATTTCGCTACGACATTCATAACTTGCATCAAAAGGTTTTGCCACATGATATGCTTTTTGTTTTGGAATAACACATCCCATTCCTTCAACATCGCTGTTCCAATGAGCTTGATTTACATCAATTTCCATTCCGATTGCATTTGGAGCAACTTTCCAGCCCACATTGTCAAATAGATAAAATTCAAATTCTGGCAAAATCAACATTTCATCAGCAATTCCAGAATCTTGCATATATTTTTCAGCAGCTAAAACAATGTTTCGAGGATACTGAGCTAAAGGTCGATTTTCCTTGTCGATAATCATTGCGTTTCCAGTCATAGAAAGAGTTGGAATTTCACAGAAAGGATCAATACAAGCAGTGTCTGGATCTGGAATAAAAACCATATCACTTTTTTCAACTACTGCGTATCCGTAGTTTGAAGCGTCAAACCCAATTCCACTTTTCATTGTATCTTCAGAAAAGTTTTTTGCAGGAATTGTTACATGGCGGAACTGACCGTTGATATCCACCATCTTAAAATCAACCATTTTAATATCATTTTCTTCAATCATTTTGATAATATCTTTTACAGATTTAGACATATATCCTCCATATTGTACAAATTACAATCTTGTTACTAAGTTTTATTATATAGATATTTTTAACTGTATTCAATGGAAAATTTTATATATTTATATAGAAAACAAAACTACCATAAAAGTTGTAAACCAAATTCCTCGTAGTGTGCAAAACTTTCATCTTTAGAAAGTAAATATCAACTGTCAAGTTATTTTATTGAATATTGTAAGATAAATAGAAAATAATTAGTAAAACAAAAATTAACATTTTTATCGAAAATCAGTAACATTTTTCTTCATTTACTTTGTTTTATTATTGGTGTAAAATTTAGTATATGGAGGGAATCATGAACAAGAAATTTATTTTATTTTGTCTAATATTTTTTGGAACTTTGCATTTTGTTTTTTCTCAAGAAACAGAACAAGAACCTATAAATCAAATTGATAAACTTAATTCAAATATAAGTACCCTTTCACAACTTGAGCTTAGAACATCAGCTCAAATGCTGATAAATCCAACAAGAGATTTTCAAGGCATTTTTAATTTATTCTTACCAAAATCTTTTACTAAAAAAGGAAAATTAGGAATTGCCTCTTTGAAAAAATTAGAAAAAAATAAATCAGAAATACAATCTCTTGCTTTACAGATGGAAAATTCCACTAAACAAAATTTGTATACTACAAATCAAATGGAATATAAAAGTTCAATTGCCTGGGCTTTGTCAACTGGATTTGGTGTCGGAAACTTTACTCAAGGTGATATAGGTTTTGGAACTTTATTTGCCTTGGCAGATATTTCTTCAGCAGCACTCTTGATAGCAGGTGCTGTAAACACTGTAGAAAAAGCAATGATAACAGACGATACAGGATGGAGTCTTTCATTATTTTTCTATTCAATTTTACCATATCCAATGTTTTGTGTAGATTTACTTGTTTCTCTTTTTACAATTTCAAGTGATGGAGCAAGTGGAATGTTTCCTCTTTTACAAGGAGCTTGTACTGTTTTATTTCATGAAGATGTATTTAAAACTTTTTTACCATGGGCAATTACGGGACTTGGAATAAAAATTACAAGTACGGTATTTCAGTGTATAAGAGCAAAAACTCGTGCAACAAAATACAACAGAACTTTAGCAGAAGCCTTGATGTTAGATTTAGATGTTGAAAATATAAGTTTTTCTCCAATAATAAATCCTATAGACAAAAACTTTGGATTGGCTGTAGCAGTAAATTTCTAATTTACCCATAAAAACAAAAATTTTTCAAAAAAAATTCATTTTTCTCTTGCTCATTACGCTGCGTAATATTGTAGAATGTCAGTATCAAGGATGAAAACTTGATAAACTTTCTTGCAGGAGTGATTTTATGCCAACACAAAATATGTATTCAACTGGAGAAGTTGCAAAAATCTGTGGAATTACAATTAGAACAGTTCAATATTACGATAATCGTGAATTGGTTGTTCCAAGTGGAATTTCGGAAGGTGGAAGACGACTTTATTCAAAAGAAGATTTATCCAAAATGAAAATTGTGTGTTTTTTGCGGGATTTAAATATCCCCATAAAAACAGTTTCAGAAATCTTAGAAGAAAAAAATTCTAAAAAAGTTATTTCACTTTTGCTAAAGGAACAAAAATTAATTTTACAAAATGAAATTAATGAAAAAGAAAACAAACTTAAAATCCTAAATGGATTGGAAGAATGTTTGGAAGATTCCTTGTCAGAAGATTTAATAGAACGAGTTAACAAGAAGGTGGAAGAAATGGAAAACACAAAAGACAAAAAAGCATTACAAAAAATTAGAGAAACAATTATAGGAGTTGGAATTCCTCTTGAACTTATTGAAATTGCAACTTTTATTCTTGGGCTAAAAACTGGAATTTGGTGGCCTTTTGCAATCGGAATGGTTCTTGTAATCATCGGTGCGATTTTTATCAGTAAATTTTATTTTACAAAAATAAATTATATCTGCCCTGAATGTAACAAGGTTTTTAAACCAAGTTTTAATGAAGTTTTTTGGGCAAATCACACACCAACTACACGAAAATTAACTTGCCCTCATTGTAAGATAAAAAGTTTTTGTGTAGAAACAACAAGAGAAATTGATGCTGAATAAAAATCAACATCAAGTAAATAAATCAATTTTCAACAAATAAACAACAAAGGAATTTTTTATGGAAAACTTAAACAACAAAACACAAACAAAAAAAACTTTTTGGCAAAAAATTAAAAAGCCCTTTTTCTTTACACTTGCATTTTTGCCAATCATCATAGTTGCATCAATTTTTACTAGCCTTTACACATTTGACTTGTATCCACCAGAAATGTTAGAAGAAGCAATCGCAGCAGTTGGAAGCAAAACAATGTTCATGTTAGTTACTGCAATTCAGAATGTTGGTACAATTGCCTTTGCAACTTTCTTTGGATATATCCTTGCCGAAAAACTTGGGCTTATTCGTTCTATAAAAAAAGATGGAAAAATCAAAATTTTTGAAAAAAAAGCAATTTTGGTAACTTGCATTGTTTCAGTTATTTGCGGAATTTTATTCAGCTTAGATTATTGGACATTTGGAGCAGTAATTCCACAAATTCAACAAGCAGACGGACTAGGACTAACACCAATATCTTTTGTTGCAAGTATTCTTTACGGTGGAATTTGCGAAGAACTTATGCTTAGACTTTTTGTGCTTTCACTTTTTGCTTTTATTATCTGGAAAGTATTTTTTAGAAAATCAACAAAATTGCAAGCAGAAAATAATTCACAAATACAAATTTCCCCTGTAGTATTTTTGATTGCAAACATTGTTGCAAGTTTACTTTTTGCAGCAGGACATTTACCTGCAACACAAGTTACCTTTGGAATAACTCCGCTTATCTTATTCAGATGCTTTTTATACAACGGCGGAATGGGATATATTTTTGGATGGCTTTACATTAAGTACGGATTGCAATATTCAATGCTTTCTCATGCCTTGTGCCATATTGTAAGCAAAGTAATTTGGTTATTATTCATATAAAAAAACAATTTGACAGATAGATTTTAACATAATAAAATATAATTAGTAGAAATATCTATTTCAAACTGTTTTTTTTAGGAGAGTTTCAAGATGAAAGAGACACACGGAACACAAGAAGTTGAAGTTGTTGCAGGAAGAAATGTAGTAGTTTCAGCAGGAATTGGAAAAACAAACACAGATGACCTAAAATGGTTGATGTCTACTGTACTTTCAAAGGCAAGTGCATGGAAAGCAACTGGTTGGGCTTATGTCGCAGATTGTACAAAAATGGAACCAGTTGGACCAGGTGAAATTGGGCAACTTGTTGAAATGACAAAAGCATTTGTAGAAGCAGGATGTAAAGCATTTGGATTTGCAGAAGGCGATTCTCTTATGTTAAAAGTTCAAACAAAGAAAAATACACAAATGTCAGATACAGGCGTTATCGAAGGTCACTTTGCAACAGTACCAGAAGTTCTTGAGTGGCTAAAAACAGATATGAGTTTATAATTCATTTAGATAATTGAATTTGAGTGCATCCAATATTTTAATAAGTTGGATGCATTTTTTTTAAAATTCAAAAGGAACGCTAAATTCCATAATTTCGTTTGTAGTAGGATGAGTAAATTTTAAATAAAAGGCTTGTAAACAAAGTCTCTCATCAGAAAAAATCTTTCCGTAAAGACGGTCGCCAACAATCCCTAAGCCTAAACCTTTTTCGTGGGCAGAATGTAGTCGCAACTGATGAGTCCGTCCTGTAATAGGCATAAATTCCACACGAGTTCGCCAAAGTGAATCTTGTTCATGTTCACCTTGCAAAAAACTTTCTTCCAATGAAAATTCTTCTATTATTTTCCATTCTGTAGTTGCCATTCTTCCGTATTCTTCATCGTAAATTTGATATGGACGATTATCTAAATCCACCCGCATCGGAAATTCAATTTTTCCACAAGTGATATTTTCAAGTCGCTCAGAGAGTTTTCCTCTAAGCAAAGCCTGATATTTTTTTTCAACTTTTCTATCTTGAAACTGAATCGAAAGATTTCTATGAGATTCTTTTGTTAAACCTAAAACCAAAATTCCAGAAGTATCCATATCCAAACGATGCACAGAAGGTTGCTCAATACAATCTGGAATAAGTTTTCTAACTCGAGTGCTTATGCAGTCAAACTTATCTTCACCCTTCCCTGGAACTGACAAAACTCCAGAAGGTTTATTTACAACAATAATTTGTTCATCTCTGTATAAAACTTCTAATCCCAGCATTTTGGGTAAAACATAACCACATTTTTCATCACAAGGTGGATAAAATTCTTTGTGCTTTTTCAAGGCTGAAGAAGGCTCTTTTCCGTAAAAAAATTCTGCAAGGCTTATAGGTTGCAATCCTTTTTTGTATGCGTGATTTAACAATTTTGGAGCACAACAATCCCCTGTTCCCGTTGGAAAATTAAAATTTTTTGGGAATAAGGCATTTTCTAATTCCAATTCTTTTTGTAAGGTTTTGTAAGTTTTTACTGAACCGTCAAAACAAGTAAATTCGTAGAATCCGTAAATATTTTGCAAAGATTCTTGAGAAAGTTCTTTTCGTTTTTTTCGTAAATTATGAAGGATTTTTCCGTCTTCGCCATAAATTTTATTTTGCAAAGTAAGTTCTTCAATTTGGCTTGTCAATTTTTTAATTTCTGGGTCAGCACGATTTACTTCATTTTGCCATTTTTCAACTTCAAAACAAGGATTTACCCAACCTGAGATTTGCCAATTTCCGTTGTACTGCCCCGAAAATGCTTTTAATACAACAGTTTTATTTGTATATGGAATTTTACAAACCAAAACTCCCATCATCAAACCACATTCATTCAAAACATAATCAAGACTGAATTTTGGATTTCTAAATTCTTCATTTACACAAAAATCCATACAGCCATATTTTTCAAGTTGTTCAATGAGTAAAATACATTCTTTTTTTGCTTCATCTTGGGGAAACGGAGGAAACATTTATTTTACAAAGCCTTTTTAGAAAAATTAGCAAGATAAGTTGCGAATTTCCATTGTATCATCAGATTTTGCAACAAAAACGATTGGCTTATTTTTTGTAAAAAATCCAGTTTCTACAACACCAGTAATAGAATTGATTTTTTCTTCCATTTCTACAGGATTTACAGGATTTTGCCAAAGACAATCTAAAATTTGATTTCCGTTATCTGTTACAACTGGTCCGCATTTTCTAACGCCTTCACGCAAAGTACATTTTGCACCAAGTGATTCAAGTTCTCTAACGATAGAAACTCTTGCTTCTGGAATAATTTCTACAGGAAGTGCAAATTTTGTTCCTAAATCACAAACAGCTTTTGATTCATCAGCAATAATTACATATTTTTTTGAATTATATGCAACGATTTTTTCTAAAAGAAGAGCAGCTCCGCCACCTTTTATAAGGTTTGCGTCAACATCAATTTCATCTGCACCATCAATTGATAAATCTAATTCACCTTTGATTTCTGGAGAGTTCATAGAAAAAACTGGGATTCCTAATTCTTCACAAGCGATAGTTGTTTGAAAACTTGTAGAAACAGCCTTAATGTTTGACAAAGTTCCGTCTTTTATTCTAAGAGCAACTTGTTTTACAGCGTGCATTGCAGTAGAACCTGTTCCAAGACCGATTTTCATTCCAGAAAAAATTAAACCTTTTTCAATTAAAGTATCAATTGCTACTTTTCCAACCTTTTCTTTTTGTTCATTCTGAGTCAATGTTTTCATATTTTACTCCAGTAAATAATTCAAATTGTTTATATCCTTGATATTTTAACATATCAAATCCATTTGCTGTTTTACATCCAGCCATTTGTGCCCGATTCAAAATCGGTGTAACTTGGGGATGATAAATTACATCGTAAACATTTTCATATCCTTTGAAATTATAAAAATGCAAAGGATCATTTTTTGAATCCGAAATTTCTTTTTCACCTACTGCCAATCCCATTGATGTAGTTTGAATAATAAGTGAAGAATAAAGTTCTAGTTTGTGTAAAGATTCAGAAGTTAAAGGCGCATAATCAAATCCGTATTCCTGCGCAAGAGCTTTTGCTTTAGAAACAGTTCTGTTAAAAATACAAGCCTTTCCTTTTAATTTTTTTATAACATAAGCAATTGCTCTTGCGGCTCCTCCCGCTCCAATAATTGCAACTTTACAATGTCTTAGATTTTTTACACCTAAAAATTCCAAAAGTGAACGCTGAAAACCTTCTGCGTCAGTATTGTATCCTAACCAATCTTCTCCATGTCGGATAATTGTATTTGAAGCACCAATATCACCAACTGATTCAGAAACTGTTGTTAAATGAGGCAAAACGTCTTCTTTATGAGGAACAGTAACAGACATTCCTTTTATTCCAAGTTCTTGTGCAAATTCTAAGGCTTCTTCAATTTTTTTTGCTCTAACTGGAATATACAAAGAATTCATACCATGTTTTTTATATCCAGAATTATGAAGTTCTGGACTTGCTGTTGCACTTAGCGGATATCCAGTAATTCCATAGAGAGTTGTTTTGTCATCAATGTTTCTAAAATTATAAATTTCGTTCAAAGTGATAGGGTCAATTTGACCAATTTCAGAAAGAATTGAATTTTCTTGTTTTGGTGAAGTATAAGTGATACAAGAATTAATTTTATTTGCTAAAATTCTTGTTGCTTGTCCTAAAGGCCCCATGGCAATAATGATATGTTCAAAATCAGTTATGTTTTTTGCTTGTTTAAACATTTGAGTTACATCAGACAAAGATTGTGGCATACAAGCAATTTTAGGAATTTCAAAACCAGTTGTTCGCATTTTTTGCATCATATCAGCAATATTTGAAACCATACCAGTCATATTATGATAACTACGAATAATTTTTGTTCCGAAAGCCAAGGCAGCATCTTGCAAACTTGAAACATTATAATCAGATTCCATATCGATGTATGCAAAGTTTTTTCTGCTATCTTTTTCAGCATAAGCCAAAGCCCTTGCAAAAAGTGTTGTTCTAGAAACTTCTGTTCCATCGAATAAACCACCGTCATTTTTTCTGCGGATAGTTAAAATACAAGGAATACCTGCAAGTTCTGGAAATTTACGAATCAATAATCTTTCATTTGGCAAAAGATAATCAACTCTAAGTTCAACAATATCAATATAATTTCTGTAAGTTTCAATTAAATCTAAGTCTTCTTGAATTGTCTTTCCTGTAAGACATAAACAAATCTTTGAACGCTGCATACCTTTGAGAATACTTTAAATACGGGTATTTTTCAATAGAGAAAAAATATTTAACTAAAGGATTTACAGATTATTGATTTTCAGAATAAGCCTTTCTTACTGCTATAGCTAATTGGTCAGCACAAGAAGTAGAACGACCTCCACAAGAATTTCCTTTTAAAGTGGATTCAATGTAGTCTACGGTTTTTCCTTCAAGTAACTTAGAAATTGCTTTTAGATTTCCGTTACAACCACCATAAAAACTGATATTGGAAATTACATCTCCGTCAATATCAAAATTAATTTGTCTTGCGCAAACATTTTCTGTTTTATATGTATAATTCATGCTTAAATAATATGAAAGTAAATTGTATAAGTCAAGAAAAATCTGAAGTGCACTTTTTTACAAGCACACTTCAGAAAGTAAAATTAATTTTTTACTATTTTATCTTTGCGTTTTTGTGCAATGATAAGTGGTATTATGAAAAATCCTATTGTTCCTATTGCAACGATAGCAATATACGAAACTGGATTTCCGATTGGTAGTTGTGCTGGTGGCACAAAGGATAAAACTAGAGCAAACAAAGCAGCTAAAATTCCGATTCCAGCAAGTAATGTTAAAGCAGGAGCTTTGTAAGGTCGTTCCATATTTGGTTGAGTTTTGCGAAGAACAATGGCAGCAAGATACATCATCAAATACATAATGATATAAACTGCAACTGTCAAAGCAGAAAGCAAGAAGAAGGCAACGCTTACATCTTTCATTACAAAGTACAAACAAGCCAAAATTGTTACGATAATTCCTTGAATTAGCATCATGTTTTTTGGAGCACCAGCTTTTGTTGTTTCAGCTAAAGATTCTGGCAAAATTCCGTCTTTTGCTGTACTTAACAAACCTTTACTTGGTCCAGAAATCCAAGACAAAACACCACCTAAAGAACCAAATGCAACACAGAATGCCAAAATATACAAAGCCCATTTCATATTTACAGAATCTAGCATTGTAGAAAGAGCTTGCATAAGTCCAGATTCAAGTTGAAGTTGTGAATTTGGAACAACAGCAGCAATTGCCAAAGAACCAAAAGTAAACAATACAAAAACAATTATTGAAGAAATAAAAATTGCAGCAGGATATTGTTTTTTTGGATTTTCCATTTCAGAAGCATGAACAGCCTGAACTTCAACACCAGCAAATAGCAAAATAATCCCTGATAGATAAGAAAGATTATTGAGATTTGACAAATTTGGAAACCATCGTGGAGTAACTTTTCCATCTACAACTGATGCAACTGCAGTTTCTGCCGCAGTAAGTTCTTCAAAGCCTAAAGGCTTTTTCATCATCATCCAAACAATTCCTAGGATGATAACAATTACACCAGGTAAAACTGTACCCACAATAAAACCCCAGCTTGTTACTTTTGAAAGAAGTTTTGTTCCACCAAAAGCGATAAATGTAGCAATCCAATAGAAGATAATAATAAAAAGACCTGTATATCGACCATTGTTTGCAAGTTCAGGTTTTCCAATTCCGTAAGCAATAGCAGCCGCAGCAAAGGCTAAAACCGTAGGATACCAAACAACATTCTGAATCCATTGTAGCCAAATCGCTGTAAAGCCCCATTTTTTTCCAAAGGCGGCCCCTACCCAACGATAAACACCACCTTCTTGTCCTGAAAAGGCACTTCCTAATTCTGCAGAAACCAAAGCTGCAGGTATCAAGAAGAAAATCGTTGCAAAAGCAATGTAGAAAAACATGGTCATTTCTTCTGATGCCATCATCGGTAGACCACGCAAACTGATAATTGCAGCTGCTGTCATGAATGCCATTGCACCTGTTGTAATAAAACCCTTCTTCTTATTTTCCATTTTTCACCTAACCTATTTAACGACCGTGATTAAAACTTCCCTTAGGATGAGAAACTTTACAGCCATGCTTTGCGTGAGGATTTTCCATGAGCTTTTTTATGGCTCTCTCCATATCTTCAAGCAACAATTCCATTAAATCGTAAGTACAACCATGACGAATTAAAACTCTCTGAACTACAACTTTTTCGCAATTTGCTGGTAAACTATAAGCAGGAAGTAACCAACCTCGTTCTCGCAAAACATCAGAAAGTTGATATAAATCGAATGGGATTTTTTCGTTAGATTCTCCTGAACAATTATCTGCGTGTTTTAATTTCCAAGTTACTGCAGGAATTCCTGTTTTTGGATTACAATCGTAAACCATTTCAAAAAGACCCATTTTTTCAATGCCTTGCGCAAAAAATTTTCCAACATCGTAACAACCTTGCTGAACTTTTTTGTAGCCTTCCCGTCCAAGTCTTAACAAGTTGTAATATTGGCAAACAATTTGTCCTCCAGGTCGTGAAAAGTTAATTGCAAAAGTTGGCATATTTCCACCAAGATAATTTACATTGAAAATTAAATCTTCTGGCAAATCTTTTTTGTTTCCCCAAACAACCCAACCACAACCTAAAGGTGAAAGTCCAAATTTATGTCCTGATGTACTGATTGATTTTACTCGTGGAATCCTAAAATCCCAAACTAAATCAGGAGCACAGAATGGTGCCAAAAATCCACCACTAGCACCGTCAACATGGATAGAAATATCCCAGCCTTTTTCTTTGTGCAATTTATCAAGGGCATCTGCGATTTCTTTTACAGGTTCAAACTGACCTGTAAAAGTTATTCCCAAAGTAACTACAACTCCGATTGTATTTTCGTCACAGCGCTTAATTACTTCTTCAGCATTTGAAATGTATCGATTACCTTCCATTGGAATTTCACGCAATTCAACATCCCAATAACGAGCAAATTTATGCCAACAAACTTGTACAGGTCCACAAATCAAATTTGGTTTGTCTGTAGTTTTTCCTTGTGCCTTGCGTGCATTTCGCCATCGCCATTTCATTGCCATTCCACCCAACATACAAGCTTCGGAAGAACCGGTTGTAGAAGTTCCAGTTGCTTCTTCAGGATTTGCGTGCCACATATCAGCGATGATATTTACACAACGAGATTCGATTTCTGCTGTTTGAGGATATTCATCCTTATCAATCATATTTTTGTCGATACAATCGTCCATCAAACGATGAATTTCATCATCAACAAAAGTTTGACAAAAAGTTGCTAAGTTTTGTCTAGAATTTCCATCCAACATAAGTTCATCTTTTATAAGCTGATACATTGTTTTTGGATCAGATTCTTTTTCTGGCATTTTAGTTTTGCTTAAGGGCTTTGTTGCCCCAGTTTTATCAAAAATATCATCATTATTTGATGATTTCATAGTATGTAAAGCCATATTCATTCCTTACTAAATTTAGATTAAACGATACAAAGGCGCCTTTTGATACCGCTTAGTTTAAATGTAGGTTATGGCAAAGGGAATTTCAAATTTTTTTTAACAATTAATATATATACAAATATATTGACTTTTTATAAAGGAATATATATCATTTCGATATGGAAACAAATAAGCAGTACCTCTCAGTAGAAGATTTATCCAATATTCTAAAATGTACACCTCAATATGTTAGAAAACTCATACGTGATAACAAAATAGAAGCTGAACAAGTTGGTAAAACTTGGGTTATTAATTCTGCAATATTGAATAACAAAGAACTATTATTTAAATTTTCTAAAGATGTTCCCAACCAAATCTGTAAAATGAAAAATAGAGATAAATATATTGCCCTTAGTTTTTTTACAGGAGCTATGGGATTAGATTATGGAATAGAAAAAGAGGGGATTTGTCCAATTTTAGCATCAGAAATCGATCCAAATGCAAGAAAAACTATTCTATTAAATAGACCTGATATAGGTTTAATCGGAGATATAAATAATTATTCTGCTTCTGAAATTCGAAAATATGCAAATATATCAGAAAATCAAGAAATAGACTTAATTATTGGTGGACCACCATGTCAAGCTTTTAGTACGGCTGGACAAAGAAAAGGATTTCAAGATAAAAGAGGTAATGTTTTTCTAACTTTTATAGACAGAATTCTTGAAATGCGTCCAAAATACGCTGTAATTGAAAATGTTAGAGGAATTTTATCGGCTCCATTTGAATCAGAAGAAATTCAAAAACATTTTGGATTCGCCCCAAAAACACCAGATGAAAAAAAAGGAGGAGCTTTATTGTATATATTAAATAAATTAGAGGAAGGTGGATATACCGTTACTTTTAATTTATACAATTCAGCAAATTATGGTGCTCCCCAAAAGCGAGAACGTGTAGTTTTTTTTTGTTCCCGAAATGGAGAAAAAATTCCTTACATGTCTCCTACTCATGATGAATTTGGAAATTATAATTTGCCAAAGTGGAAAACAGTTCGTCAAGTTCTAAAAGATTTAAAAGAAGAAGAGCAAATATCTATGAAATTTCCAGAACGTAGATTGAAATATTTTAAAATGTTAAAAGCTGGACAATACTGGAAACATTTACCTAAAGAAGTTCAATATGAAGCAATGGGGGAAAAACTTAATTTAGGAGGAGGGAAAACAGGTTTTTTTCGTCGTATAGATTGGGATACCCCTGCTCCAACATTAGTTACAGACCCGACAATGCCAGCTACAGATTTATGCCATCCAGAAAAAGATAGACCCCTAAGTATTCAAGAATATGCAAGAATACAAGAATTTCCTGATGATTGGAAATTTTTCGGAGAAATGAAAGATATTTACAAACAAATTGGAAATGCAGTTCCTATAAGTTTAGGAATTGCCATAGGAAAACAAATAAAAAAACTTCTTAACAACGAAAAAATTGAATTAGCCCCTATAAATTTTCCATTTTCAAGATATACTTATACTGATGACGAGTCAATTAGAAAAATGATTAAAAAAAGGTTAAAAAAAGTAAATCAACAACTTGAATTATTTGAATAAAATTGGATTATTTCAATTTTTCAATTTTACTTTTAGTTTCTTTACCAATAGTTGATGCAATATCTAATAACTCCTCATAGCAACCATCACCACCTATTGTATCCCACATTTCTTTACCAATTAGAACAACAGGATCTTGATGAAAATCGAAAATACCCATAGGAGGCTTAAAGGCATAAGATGTTTTATCTTCTCCGAAAGGATTATATGGTAACCCAAAGTAAGCATTACATGTTGGATTTGAAATGGATAAATGAAGGCAATCTTCCTTTGCCACCATCGTTTGATCTATATTAGGTTTTACAGTTTTTAAACTAATATAATTATCAATTCCTTCTTTATCTTTCCACCACAAATCTGATATAACACGAATAGTTTTTATTTCCCCTGAAACTTGCGTAGTTCTTAATTTATGTAAAATTTTATCACAAGATTTTACTTTTTCTGTATTTTCTCTCAAACCTTGAATATGATTTCTGATTACATTTTCATATTCCTCATCAATATCAATTACTGTAACTTTCTGACGTTCAGCTTTAGTTGCACCGTTGGATAACGCAACTATTTTTGCAATTTCCTCAATTACCCTTTGTCCAAAAGATGTGCTAAAGGAACGTTCAAATCTACTCCAAAAAATTACATCATCTGATAATAATGCAGAATGAAAAGGGCGATAAGTTAATTCACCTGAAGAAATTCTCTGAATAGTTCCTTCTACACAGTTTCTAAATTCATTTGCAATTAAATCTCTATATTTTAAATTCATTTTAATCCTCCAAATTAATTTTCGGATTACAAATACAAATTTATATCTAAATTTTCTTGTTTATTTATTATTTTTTGCGTTATAATTTATTAAAACTCACATCAAGATAAAATCAAATTACTATGGGGGATTTTATTTAACTTATGAAAACTATACCTTTACGAAAAGATGTTAATACACAAGACAAGTGGGATTTAACTTCACTTTATAAAACAGAAAATGATTGGGAAGTTGACCTTAAAAAAATTACAGAATATGCAGACAAAATTGCTGGATTTCAAGGACAAATAAAAGATTCTGCTGACAAAATGCTAGAAGTTCTCAAACTAAATGAAGAAATGGAAAAAATTGCAGAATCTGTTGGGTCTTATGCTTTTTTATTAACCGCAACTGATGCTGGAGATTCTTCCTATCAAGATAAGCAGGGACGATATATGATGAGCGCAACAGAAGCTCAAGCAAAAACTTGCTTTGTTATTACTGAAATTCAAGAAATTCCAGAAGATGAACTTTCTTCTAGAATGGCTCGTCCAGATTATGCAAACTACAAAATCTTTTTAGAAAAATTACTTCATCAAAAGCCATATATTCTTTCAGAAAAAGAAGAACGACTTTTTGCTCTTCAAGCAGAATCTAGTGGAACTGCAAAAAAAGCTTTTTCAATGCTTACAAATGTAGATATGGATTTTGGAACTGTAAAAACTCCAGAAGGTGAGCAACCTTTAACACAAACTACTTATTCAATTTTTATGGAAAATCCTGATAGAAATATCAGAAAAGAAGCCTACACTAAATTCTACAAAACTTTTGATAATCACAAAAATACAATTGCAACTTTGTACGCAGGGAATGTTCAACAAGATGTTTATCACGCACGAGCTAGAGGATATAATTCTTCTTTACAAATGGCTTTATATCAAGACAATGTTCCAGAGGAAGTTTACAGAAATTTAATTTCAACTGTAAGAGCAAACTTAGAACCTTTACACAAATATTATTCTTTGCGTAAAAAAATCTTAAAATTAGACGAACTTCGCCACTACGATGTTTACACTCCTTTAGTTTCTGAAATAAAATGCACAACTCCTTATAACGACGCTGTAGAAATGTTACGAAACGCACTTTCACCTTTAGGAAAAGATTACACAGATGTTTTGTGCAACGGATTATTAAACGGTTGGGTTGATCGATACGAAAACAAAGGTAAACGAAGTGGTGCTTTTTCAGCAGGAGCTTACACAGGTTATCCTTACATTCTTTTGAATTACAAAGAAGATGTTTTGCGTGATGTTTTCACAATGGCTCACGAAGGCGGACACTCAATGCATTCATATTTTTCTGCAAAATCAAATCCATTTATGTGTTACGATTACACAATTTTTGAAGCAGAAGTTGCATCAACTTTTAACGAAGAATTACTTTTCAATTATTTGTTAAAAAATACAACTGACCAAAAAATGAAAGCTTATCTTCTTTGCACTAGAGCTTCTGATATTTTGGCAACTTTACACAGACAAACAATGTTTGCAGAATTTGAACTTAAAGCCCACGAACTTGTTGAATCAGGAACTCCACTTTCTGTAGAAGTTTTACGAGAAGAATATCGTAAACTCTTAGAAGCTTATTTTGGACCAGAAATGATTTTTGAAAATGAAAGTGATTTAGAAGGATTACGAATTCCTCATTTTTACAATTCTTTCTATGTTTACAAATATTCTACAGGAATTTCTGCTTCACTTGCACTTGCAGACAGAGTTTTAAACGGCGGAAAATCTGAACTTGAAGATTATTATAAATTCCTAAAATCTGGTGGTTCAAGATATCCTATTGATTCATTAAAACTTGCTGGAGTTGATATGTCAAAACCAGAACCAATCCAGGCGGCATTAAATAAATTTGCAGATTTAATCAGACAAATTGAATTATTGGATTTGTAAAATTTTGATTAAAGATTTAGTTGTTTTCTACCGATAATAGAGGCAGTAAACTATAAATTTAAGAAACTTACGAGGTAGAATAATGGCCAATGTGTCAGATTTTTTAACACTTGAAAAGGTTGATGCGCATAATCACTTAAATTTGGGAATGCGTTACGCTTCTTATGTTCCTTGGGCTGGATTTTACATTCCAAACTTTCCAAGAAAAATGAATGGTCTTGGAGAGATGCACGAAGTTATCGCTCAATACACACGCAATAGAAGTGCAACTGCAAAAGATGTTCAAGATTTGATTACACTTTCTGTAAAAGATGCAATCGCTGATGGAGTTACAGTCCTAGAAGGAAGTTGCGATATCAGTTTTGTGCATCATTGTAACGATAGCGTAGATGAATATGTTGAACTAATACATGGAATTGTTAAAAAATTTGAAGGTCAAATTGAACTTCGCCCAGAACTTGGTATGGGAAAACTTTTCGACAAAACAAAAATTGACGCTTGGGTTCCGCCACTTCTCGAAAGTGGAATTTTCAAAAGCATCGATTTGTACGGACCAGAAGTTGAAGACGGAATTGACCAGTTTAAATACATTTACGATATGGCAGGAAAACTTGGCATTAAGAAAAAAGCTCATGTAGGTGAATTTTCTGATGCAAAATCTGTTCGTAGTTTCATAGAGTTTTTTGAACTTGATGAAGTTCAACATGGAATTGGTGCTGCTAACGATGATTCTGTTCTTCAATTTATTAAAGACAGAAATATTAGATGCAATGTAACACCTGCAAGTAATGTTATGCTTTCCGCAGTAAAATCTCTGGAAGAACATCCTATAAAAAAACTTGTAGAATTTGGCATTCCTGTTACAATTTGTACTGATGATTTACTTTTCTTTAATCGTTCAGTAAGTGAACAATGTGCTGACTTAGTAAATGCTAATGTTTTAACAGAAGAACAAGTAAAATCTATCCTAAAACAAGGTGTTGAAAGTTATAAAAAATAAAAAGGTGAGTTTCTTTTTAGCACTATAAATTACATAAAAAAATCCTTGCAAAATCAAGTTGAAATTTGCAAGGATTTTTCTTTTTAAACTTTATCGTAAGTAAACCATCAAAAGCATAATATCTGAAGAACGAATCCCAGAAATACGGTTTGCTTGACCTAAAGTTACAGGCCTAATTTTTTCTAGTTTTTGTCTTGATTCAGCAGAAAGCCCCGGAATTTTTGAATAATCAAAATTTTCTGGAATGTGGCAATTTTCCATTTTTTGCAATTTTGCAACTCGTCTTTCTTGCTTTTCAATGTAATGAGAATATTTATAGTCAATTTGTGCTGATTCTAAAATTGAACTTTCGTACAAAGATTCATCAAATTTCTTTCCTTTTTGTAAAAATTCTAAAATCTCTGCTTTCTTTGCAATTTTATCCTGAACTTTTTGATACTGTGCATCAGATTTTAGTCCAATCTTCCAAGCTTTTTCTGTTAAGCGCTCATCGGCAGTATCGTGGCGTAATTGTAATCGATGTTCAGCACGAGCAGTAAACATTCTATAAGGTTCTTTTGTTCCCAAAGTTACCAAATCATCAATTAAAACACCGATATAAGCTTCGTTTCTTGCAAGAATCATTGGTTCGTATTCGGTGCCTGATTTTTCAGCCTTAACCAAAAGACTTGCGTTGATTCCAGCCATCAAACCTTGAGCCGCTGCTTCTTCGTAACCTGAAGTTCCGTTGATTTGTCCTGCGTTAAAAAGCCCACTAACTAATTTTGTTTCCAAAGATGGATAAAGTTGAGTTGGTTCAATGTAATCGTATTCAACTGCATAGCCCGGACGAGAAACAACAGCATTTTCAAAACCAGGCAAAGTGCGTAAAAATCTATCTTGTACTTCTTCAGGAAGAGAAGAAGAAAATCCGTTCAAATACATTTCTTCAGTTGCAAGACCTTCTGGTTCTAAAAATAATTGATGTCGTTCCCGTTCTGCAAAACGCATAACCTTATCTTCGATAGAAGGACAATATCGAGGCCCTACTCCACTAATTTTTCCGCTGTACAAAGGAGAACGACCAATATTTTCGCGAATAATTTGATGAGTTTTTTCGTTTGTATAAACAAGATGACAACTTACCATTGGGCGCTCAATTTTCTCTGTATCAAAAGAAAATGGAACAACAACAACATCACCAAACTGTTCTTCAAGTTGAGAAAAATCGATAGAAGAGCGCAAAATTCTTGGTGGAGTTCCTGTTTTTAGTCGACCAATTTTAAAACCGATTTTTTCTAAAGATTCAGTTAAACCAAAAGCGCCGATTTCCCCAATTCTTCCGTGAGGTGCATCGTATTCTCCGATAAAAATTTTTCCACCTAAGAAAGTTCCTGTAGTAAGAATTGCAGCTTTTACAGGAATTTTTCTTCCTCGTTCTGTGATAAGAGCAGTTAATTTTTTTCGACTAGAATTATCTTCATTTGTGATTTCTTCAACTTCGATACCAACAACTGTATCTTGCAAGGTATCAAGGTTTTCTTGTTTTTCAATAGTTTGACGAGCAAGTTCTGCATAGGCAAGTTTATCAGCCTGTGAACGAGGTGCTTGAACAGCAGGTCCACGACTTTTATTCAACATTCTAAATTGAATCATTGTTTTATCAATGATATGAGCCATTTCGCCACCCAGAGCGTCAATTTCTCTAACGATATTTCCTTTTGCAATTCCTCCGATAGAAGGATTACAAGACATTCGTCCAATTGAGTCGATTGTTTGTGTAATTAAAAGAGTTTTTAAACCTAAACGAGCTGCTGCAAGAGAAGCTTCAATACCAGCGTGTCCGCCACCAACTACAGCAATATCAAATGAATCATAAAATCCAGCCATAAAATTGAGTATACTAAGACTGACGGATAAATGCAATAATTAGTGATAATTTTGTAAATTATTTAAATCTTCAAATTCAGGATGCTCAAAAGTAATATAACTTGAAGAATTTTTATCGATTATTGAAGTAATATCATTTATAGAATCAAATCCAACTTTAGCATTATCCAAAGTTTGTTGAATACTGTTCAAATTGTTTTTTGTATCGTTTGCGTCAGATTCAATTTTGTTATTACTATTTCGGATTTCTTCCATATGAGTTGAAATTTGAGCTGCATTTTGAAAAATATCTTGAGAACTCATACTTATAACATCAGAAATGTCCCTAACAAGCTGTATGTTTTGTAATAATCCATTACTTTTTTGGCTTGTTAAATTCAAGGCTTTGGTAATTTCTTCTACACCAACACAAACACTATTGATATTTTGGTCAATTTGATTAAAAGCATCACTTGTAATATCACTTGCTTGACTTGCATTTTGAATAAGTTCAATAATTCCTTTTACAAAAGAACCAATTTCTCTTGAACTTGTAGCAGAATCTTCGGCAAGTTTTCTAACTTCATCGGCAACAACTGCAAAACCTTTTCCCACATCCCCTGCATGAGCGGCTTCAATTTCCGCATTCATAGCGAGAATACTTGTTTGTTCAGAAATTTTTCCAATTACATGAACCATTTCTTCGATTTTGTTTGCTTGTCGTTCAATTTCTTCAATTTGCGCAGATGAACTTTCCACTGCTTCTTTACCGGAATTTGACAAAGAAAGCAAAAGTTCTGCGCTGTTATTTGTTTGAGCTGAAAGTTTATCTAACTGGTCAATGGCAGCTGTCATTTCGTGCAAAGCATCGGATGAATTTTCTATCATCATAACTTGTGTTGAAATTTGAGAGTCAAGCATTTCGATATCACCACTAATTCCAACAGAAAGCATATTTGTTTTAGTAATTGAATTATTTATCCCGTTAAGATTTTCAATAATAACATCAGAAGTTTTTTGAGTTGATTCTATTAAATCTCTGGCATCGCTTATTTCAGAAAGAGAATTTCTAGAAATATCACTAAATTCTTTAGAAGCATATTTTTGATACGAAACAACATTTTCAAAACTGTTTACTGTTGTTTGAAAAGCTTGTCTAGTTGCAGAATATCCGTCAGATTCTAAAATATTAGTTGTTAAATCACCAGAAAGAATTTGATTTTCAGTTGGAGTTACAATTTTTACAGAAAGAATTTTTTTTATGTAAGAAACTAAAAGAATTATAGCAACGGCAAATGTAGAAATCCAAGACAAGAAAAATAATTTAAATGCAGAAAAAACAATTCCACCAACGAGAAATAAAATACTGAATATAATCGTTAAAAGATTCTTTTTTTCCATAAAGGTCAAGGTTCTCCTAAAAAAAGGCGTTCACACCTTTTTCTATTATCGGAAATTTCTCCATTATCTATTAACATTATATATCAATATTAAAAAAAATCGTACAAAAAAATTTGATTTTAAAACTATTTTCCTAAATCAACGGATTTATTGTAGGCACTTTCTACAGCAGAAATTACAGCACTTCTAAAACCTTTTTCTTCTAAAGATTTTACAGCTTGAATTGTTGTTCCACCAGGAGAGCAAACAGCATCCTTTAATTTTGCAGGATGTTCTGAAGTTTCTAAAACCATTTGTGCAGCTCCTTTCAAAGTTTGGGCAGCATAAATATAGGCTTGATTTCGTGGCATTCCCAAAAGAACTGCGGCATCTGCTAAGGCTTCGATAAACATAAATCCATAAGCAGGACCAGAACCACTTACAGCAGTAACCACATCCATCAATTTTTCAGAAACTTGTTCAACTTTTCCAGCACAAGAAAGAATTTCTTTTACAAATTCTACATCTTGTTTAAATTCGGCACAAATATTTTCTTTTGTACAAAGAGCAATCATTCCTTCGTTTACAGTTGCAGGAAGATTTGGCATAAGACGAACGATATTTTGTAATCCACCAGTAATTCCTGCTTGAATAGACATTTGTTCAATTTTTTCAATGCTTAATCCTGCCATAATTGAAATCATTACAGGAAGATTTTTTTGTTCAGATTTTGCTATGTTATTGTAAGAATCTTTTATTTGTTCTAAAACTGAAGAAAAAAACGCAGGTTTTACAGCCAAAATAATATGGCTACAATTTTCGATAATTTGAGCATTTGATGTTACAAAGTTTGCACCAAGTTCCAAAGCAAGAGATTTTGCTTTTTCTACATCGCCGTCAGAAAGCAAAATTTTTTCGCCACCAACTTTTTTAGCGATTGCTTTAATTAAAGCACCACCCATCATACCACAACCGATACAACCGATTTTTATTTCTTTGCTCATTTTTTTCAACCTTATAAAATTAAATCTATTTTCCTAAAAACAAAGTTGCTTTTTCACTTCCGTCAGAAAGTTTTTGCAAAACCTGAGAATGAGAACCGTTTGCTAAAATCATTGGGATTCCGTATTCTGTTGCACGAACGGCAGCTTCAAGTTTTGTTGCAATTCCGCCAGTACCAAAAGAATTAGTAGCACCAATAGTGATATTTGCTTTTAGTTTTTCTACATCATCAACTAATTCTACAAGTTTTGCATCTGGATTAGATTTTGGATTATCTGTATAAACTCCATCAATATCGCTAAAAAGCACAAGTAAATCTGCACTCCACAAAATTGCTGTTAGCGCACTTAAGTTATCGTTATCACCAATGCTGATTTCATCAAATGTAACAGAGTCGTTTTCGTTAATAATTGGAACAACACCTTCATCAACCAAAGTGAACAAAGTGTTTCGCATATTCAAAGTTCTGTGTGGGTCTAAAAAGTCTTCTTTTGTAAGCAAAAGTTGACCAATGTGATAACCGTATTGAGCAAAAGCTTTTCTCCAATGGTCCATCAATTCAACTTGGCCGATAGCACAAAGCGCTTGACGATAATGAATATCTTTTTTTCTTGCCCATCTATCAATAGTAGAAACTCCTGCAACTTGTGCCCCGGAAGAAACAAGAACGATTTGCTTTCCAGCCTTAATTAGTTCAGCACATTGACTAGCCAACTGATTCATAAAATCTAAGTTGATTTTTCCATCTTGATTTGCAAGAGTATTTGAACCGATTTTTATAACGATTTTTCTAGCTTTTTCAAAAACTTCTTTTATTGAATTTTCCATATTTATTTTGAACCTCAATTAACGAGTATGTCCATCTCCATCAATTAAATATTTTGTAGTTGTAAGCGCAGTTAATCCCATGGGACCACGCACATGAAATTTTTGGGTACTAATTCCAAGTTCTGCACCAAAACCAAAAACTCCACCGTCTGTAAAACGAGTTGAAGCATTTACATAAACACTAGAAGCATCAATTTCTGACTGGAATTTTTTTGCATTACTGATATTTTGTGTAATAATTGCTTCTGAATGTTTTGTGTTATGAGAATTGATATGCAAAATTGCTTGTTCGATATTTTCTACAACTTTGATTGCTAAAATATTATCCAAAAATTCAAAACCAAAATCATCTTCTGTTGCAAGTTTTAATTTATCATTTTGCATTAAGTTCAAAGATTTGATGATTTCGTAAGAGTTGGCACAACAGCGAAGTTCTGCGCGATTATCAAATTTTTTTACAAGTTCTGGTAAAAATTCTTTTGCAATATTTTTATGAACTAAAAGAGTTTCCATTGCGTTACAAACGCCAGGTCGTTGAAGTTTTGCATTTTCTGCAATTAAAACAGCCTTTTGAATATCAGCAGTTTCATCAATAAAAGTATGGCAAACTCCGCTACCTGTTTCGATTACAGGAACTGTTGCTTTTTCTACAACCATTTTAATTAAGTTTGCACCACCTCTAGGAAGAACTACATCTATAAAACCCTTTGCAGTTAAAATTTGGTCAACTTCACTTCGTTCTCCAGAATCTGCAAGAGCAATTCCTTCTGGAACACCTTGATTTACATTATTTTTATCAAAAGCATTTTCTAAGCCTTCTTTAATTGCTTTTACAATAGCACGATTTGAATTTAAAGCCGAAGAACTACCTCTAAGTAAAATTGAATTTCCACTTTTGTAAGCAAGAGCAAAAGCATCAGCTGTAACATTGGGACGAGATTCATAAATAATTGCGGCAACTCCAAGAGGAACTCTAACTTGTCTAATTGTTAAACCTTCTGGAGTTTTCCAACCTGCAATTTCTGAACCGATTGGATCTTCTGATTGTGCAACGATTTTTATACTTTCGATAATTCCGTCAATGCGTTTATCATCAAGAGAAAGTCTATCAACTAAACTTTCTGGAACACCTTTTTGGCGAGAAAGTTCAACATCGATAGCGTTTGCTTGTAAAATTGATTTTCGATTTTTGTCTATTGAAGAGGCAGCTGCAAGCAATCCTAAGTTTTTTTGACTTGCAGTTAGCTGTGAAAGTCGCTTTGCTCCCTCCCTTAAACTAACAAATACTTGGGATAA
The DNA here is from genome assembly GCA_036307825.1 of Treponemataceae bacterium. Classification (GTDB taxonomy): domain Bacteria; phylum Spirochaetota; class Spirochaetia; order Treponematales; family Treponemataceae; genus RGIG9060. The sequence continues at coordinate 50,298 of JAXJWW010000104.1, forward strand.
CTCCATATTGTGCCTCTGTAAATAAAATTAATAATTTGCTAAAAAGTACATTCCTAAAACTAATGCAACTCGAATTTTTTCTGTAGACCAAGTTTGTTCTTTTGGTAAACTGTGTAAGAACCACCAGAAAGTACCAAAACCCGGATCAATTCTTAATGCATATTCAGCAAAATCATCGCTTTTTGCAACAGAACCAAACATCAATAAAACAGCTTCGTTCAAAGTTTGCAAAACAGGAATATATGCTTGAGTATAATCTTTTTTGGATAAACTTTCACAAATTGAATCTAATTTTAAAAGAAGTTGTTCTTTTATTGTTTCGTCACTTTTTTCAACCCAAGTTTTTTGAACAAGAAGTTTTAAGTTATTATGAAAATGCATGAGCAACTTTGATTCAGTTTCAGATTTTTCATCTTCATTTCCTGAAATCAATAGAGTAATATCTTTTGAACCACCAAATTCCTTAGCAATTACCATTGCGTTTTTTACAACTTCATCATTTTCTGAGGAATCTAAAAAAACTGCAAGAGCATCAAGGAGTTCTTTAGCGATATACTGTGAATAAATTTCGTTACTTTTATTTGTATTTTGCATATATTATTGATACTATTTTTATCGATTTTTGTCTACTACTAAGGATTTTTGAAAAACCCTCGTATCCCTAAAATTATTTCCCCACAACTTGTCATAAAAAAAACACTTTTTACAAGATTGTACAAAAAGACGCAACCAGAAAATGACTCAAGATAGCATTGAACGAACGCAGTGAGTGAACCGCTATCTTCGAGGCATTTTTTGGCGAGAGTCTTTTTGGAGAATTATTACTAAAAAGTATTTTCTTATATAAATACTATGTCTTGAAACTAAACTCTAGGTATGTTAAATTTTACCTATGCTAGAAATAATTAAATTAGATAACGAACTTCTTAGACAAGTGTCTGAACCTGTAAAAGAAGTAAATGATGAAATACGCACCTTAATAAGCGAAATGTTTGAAACTATGGATGCCGCAGAAGGCGTTGGACTAGCCGCACCACAAGTTGGAAAACTTTTGCGACTTTTTGTTTTACAAGCTGATGACGGAATTCGCCGAGCGTTTATCAATCCACAAATTATTGCAACCTCTGCAGAAACTTGTGAATACGAAGAAGGCTGTCTTTCTATTCCAAAAGCCTACGAAACAATTGTTCGTCCTGCAAAAGTAACAGTTCAAGCATTAAACGAAAACGGAAAACCTTTTACTCTAGAAGCAGATGGATTTTTGGCTCGTATCATTCAACATGAATATGACCACTTAGACGGATTTTTGTATATCGATAGAGGCGACGAAGAAACAAAACAAAGAATCATCGAAACTTTTAACCGAAGACAAGCTCGTAAAGCTGAAAAAGAAAGATTAAAAGCAAAGAAAGCTGCAAAAATTGCTGCTAAAAAAGGATAAATCGTGCTAAAAATTGTTTATTGCGGAAGCCCCGAAATTGCAGCCCTTCCTCTAAAAGAACTTTTTGAAGATAAAACTCATCAAATTGTAGCGGTTCTTACAAATCCTCCAAGTATGAAAGGCAGAAAAGGAGATTTAGTTCCAACTCCAGTTGAAATGGTTGCGCGGGATTTTCAAGCTCAAGGAAGAAATGTAGAAATTCTCACTCCAGAAAAACTAGACGCTTCAGTTAGAGAAAAAATTTCTAGTTTAAATCCTGATATCTTAGTTTGTTTTGCCTACGGAAAGATTTTTGGACCAAAATTTTTGGAACTTTTTCCTATGGGTGCAATAAATTTACATCCTTCCTTGTTGCCAAAATATCGGGGATGTACGCCAGTTCCAGCTGCAATCTTAAATCAAGATAAAATTACAGGAATTACAATTCAGCGCCTTGTTCAACAAATGGATGCTGGTGATATTCTTTTGCAAAAAGAACTTGTTATCCAAGAAGATGATAATTCTGAAACAATTTTGAACAAAGCATCTTCACAAGGTGGAAAATTATTTTTAGAAGTTCTAAACCAAATTGAAAACAAAACTGAAAAACCTGTTCCACAAGATGAAAGTCAAGCAACTTATTGCAGAATGTTAGAAAAGGAAGATGGTAAAATCGATTGGTCAAAATCAGCAAATGAAATTGACGCAAAAATCAGAGCCTTTTATCCTTGGCCTGGAGCATTCACAAAGGTTGGCGAAAATATCTTAAAAATTCACTCTTGTTCAGTTTTTGATATGGAAAAATTTGAAACTACAAATATCACAGTTGCAGATTGTTCTGTGCAAAAACTTTCTTCAATTTCTGGAAAAATTCCGGGAACAGTTTTAGGAGTAGACAAATCTTGTGGAATTTTAGTTCAAACTGGAAATGGAATTTTAGTGCTAAAAAATTTACAGTGGCAAGCAAAAAAAGCAATGAACTGGAAAGATTTTATGAACGGTTCAAAGCAATTTTGTAGTTGTATCTGTGGTCAATAAATGATAAAATGAGGTCGTTATGAAAAATTTATGGAATGATTTTCAAGACTTTTTAGAATCTCTCCAATCTAATGGAAAATCCTTGTTGATTCTTTCTATTGGATTGATTGTTTTAATGGGAATTATTACTGTTGGAGTTTTCTTTCTTTCTGTAAAAGGCTCAGAAGAAGTTATGGTTCCAGATGTAGTTGGCAAGGAATTTACAACAGCTTGTCTTGATATGGAAGTAAAAGAACTTTATCCTCGTATCCAACTTAGATATTCAAACTCACCGGATGAAAAAGGCAGAGTTCTTGAACAAAGTCCTGCACCGGGAACAATCGTAAAAGCTGGAAAGAGAATTGACTTAGTTATTAGTCGTGGTGTTGTTATTGATAGAGTTGAAAACTTTGTAGGTCAAAAACTTGATGATGTAAAAATGCATCTTCAATCTTTGTTCACTTCTTCAGTAAAAGCTTTAATCGTTCTTGATGAACCAATGTACGAATACAACAAAGCTGAAGCAGGAACAATTATTGCACAAGAACCAGCAGCAGACACAAATATTTCTGAACCAATTAAGTTGAAATTAGTTGTTAGTCGTGGTCCTGAACACGAAAAAGCAAAAGTGCCAAATCTTGTTGGACTTTCTATTAACGATACACTTTTACAAATGACAAGAAGCAAAATCGTTTTTGAATTTACTTCTCGTCCAGTTGAAAAAGGTGAAAAAGCCGGAACTGTAGTTTCTCAACTTCCAAATGATGGTTCTTGGGTAGATACTTATTCTAGAGTGAGTGCTGTTATCGCTTATCCAGAAACAACAACTGATGATATGGTTTACGGAATCTTTACAGAAGAATTACCTGAATATGCTTACGCACTTCAAATTAAACTTGAAGCTATCACTCCAGAAGAAGAAAGATATCAAATTGCTTCAATTATGCACCCAGGTGGATTGTTGACAATTCCTTATGTTGTTCCAAAAAATTCTATTTTGGTACTTTCAATTTATGACAAAGAAGCAATAAGAAGATCAGTTCAATAGTTTAATAAATTATCAAAATAAAAAACTTTTGGTAAAAAAAATAAGGCTTTGTTGCAAAATCTGAAAAAAAATATCAGACTAGCAAACAAAGCCTTTTTTATTTGTAATTTTATCTAAAAATCTACAAATTATTTTTTGAATTTGATATTTGTTGTGTAAACAACATCACTTCCCATTGGTTCAACTGTAAGTTCCAAATCTGTGCTTAAAGTTAATGGTTTTCTGAATGTGTAATTTCTGTTTGTTTGGTCACAAGAAAATTTCAATTCAAGACCTTTTGTTGAAGGTGTAAGTTTGAAGTTTGAAATTACATCATCTGTAAAAGCAAAAATCAATTCACCTGTAACAGAATCTTTTAATTGAATAGATTCTACGCTAAAAAACCATTCACCGTTCCAGTTTTCATCAATCCATGAACCTGTAGGGAAATCACCTTTGTCGATAGCAAAAGCTCCAACTGTCAACATTGCAAAAATCAATGTAACTAAAAATAATTTTTTCATTATAAATCCTCCATTTTAGGTTACTTAAAAAGTAAGCAACCTAAATAAATATTTTTTCGTAACGCAATTATTTTGCATTACGTTTTTTCATAAAGAAAATAAATCCGATTGTTGCTGCAATACCAAAAATCAAAGAAATTACGGCAGATTTTGTAAAACCTGCAATAATGTATGTTACAAAAGAAATTCCAGCAACACTTAAAGCGTAAGGAAGCTGAGTTTCAACATGTTTTACATGGTCACATTGAGCACCTGCACTTGCCATAATTGTTGTGTCTGAAATTGGTGAACAGTGGTCTCCACAAACTGCACCAGCCATACAAGCAGAAATTGAAATAACTCTTAATGCATCTGTTGAATCTGGGAAAACTGCGATACAAATTGGAATCAAAATACCGAATGTTCCCCAAGAAGTTCCAGTTGCAAAAGCCAATCCACAAGCAATAACAAAGATAATTGCTGGTAAGAAATTCATAAATCCTGCAGCACTTCCACTTACTAAACCTGCAACAAAATCTTTTGCACCAAGACTATCTGTCATAGCTTTTAGTGTCCAAGCAAGTGACAAAATGATAATTGCTGGAACCATTGCTTTGAATCCGTCAGGAACACAAGACATACATTCTTTGAAAGGAAGAACTTTTCTAACCACATAAACTAATACTGTAATAATCAAAGTTCCAAATGAACCAAGAACAAGACCAACTGAAGCATCAGAATTTGCAAATGAATCGATAAAGTTCCATTGTGTTTCGCCTTCAGAAAAGAATCCACCTGAATAAATCATTCCAAGAGTACACATTACAATTAAAACTACAATAGGGAAAACCAAGTCGATAACTTTTCCGTTTCCGATTGGACTTTCTTCTTCATAGTCTGCATCACTCATCATTTGAAGCGCTTTTTCGTATTTTGACATTTTACCGTATTCAGTTTTCATTAAAACTAAAGCCAACATCATCACTATTGTAAGAAGAGCATAAAAGTTAAATGGAATTGCTTTGATAAAAAGTGCAAGTCCGTTTTCACCTTCTGTAACGAATCCTGAAACAGCAGCAGCCCAAGAAGAAATTGGAGCAATAATACAAACTGGTGCAGCAGTTGCATCAATTAAATATGCTAATTTTTCTCTTGAAACTTTGTATTTATCTGTAACTGGACGCATAACGCTTCCAACTGTAAGACAGTTAAAATAGTCGTCAATAAAAATCATAACTCCAAGACAAATTGTAGCAAGTTGAGCTCCAACTTTTGATTTAATGTGTTTTTTTGCCCAGTTTCCGAAGGCAGCAGAACCACCAGCTTTGTTCATTAACGCAACCATAATTCCTAAAACTACAAGGAAAAGCAAAATTCCTACATTATAACTATCTGAAAGTCGAGTTATAAATCCATCTTGAAAAACATGAGTAAAAAATCCTGTAAAAGAAAGCCCAGAATAAAATACTCCACCAATTAAAATACCGATAAAAAGTGAAGAATAAACTTCTTTTGTAATCAACGCTAGAGCAATAGCAACAATTGCAGGAACTAGCGACCAAAATGTTCCAACCATTTTTCTTTAAACTCCTATAAATAATTAATCTTTTAGTTTTGTAAAGTCTGTTGTAAGAGGCTCAGTTACATCATCTTTGATAAGTTTTTCCATAACTTTGATGACATAATCAAGTTCATCTAAAAGAGATGCAGCACAATAAGTTTTTATTTCTTTAAGTGCTTTTAAGGCTTCTTCGTTTTTCATAAAAACATTCCCCCTGTATACAATTTAATAGATACATCTATCATTTTATCATAGATTTTATATAGAGCAAGAAATATTTTTATCAATAGAAACATTTTTGTTTCATGATAAATTTTTACCATGAATAAAGTTTTACAGTTTCAGTTTTTCCTCGGATTTCGGCATCGGCAACAAAGCGAAAATCAATATTTTTATCATCATTTTGATTTTGTAAATTGATTTGATTTAGTGTGGTTTCAGAAATCAATAAATCTGTATTGTAATTTTTGCAAAGAGATTCAATTCTACTTGCTGTATTTACAGTATCACCGATTACTGTGTATTCCATTCGATTTTCTGCCCCAATGTTTCCTGCAAGAACTGAACCAGAATGTAAACCAATTCCAAAAGAAATTTGATTTAATCCTTCTTTTGAAAATTTTTCATTAAGAAGTTCAAGCGTTTTTTTCATTTCCAAAGCGGCATTGTAAGCATCAAAAGCATGATTTTCTGATTTTACTGGAGCACCAAAAATTGCCATCACAGCATCCCCGATATATTTATTGATAACACCATGATTTTTTGAAATACATTTTCCCATTTGGGTAAAATATTGATTCAAAAGATTTACGACCGCTTCAGGTTTCATATTTTCGGAAAGTGAAGTAAAGCCGCGAATATCACAAAACATTACAGTAACATCACAATTTTCGCCACCAAGAGAAATATTTCCACTTAAAAGATGGTCGCGAATTTCTGGGTCAACAACTTTTCCAAAGGTATCTCGAATAAATTCTTTTTCTTTTAGTGATTCTGCCATTTCATTGAAAGTGTCAGATAAAAGTCCCAATTCATCATTTGAAATATTTTTAACTTTTACAGAATAATCCCCTTTTGTAATTTTTTCAGTTCCTTCAATTAGCTTTGTTAGAGGAACTGTAAAGATTCTCATAAAAACGATTGTTAAAGATAGAGAACAGCCAAAAAGGATAATTGATATTTTAATGGTATTCCAATTTATAGGAATTTGATTGTTTATTTGCACAGACACAAAGGATGATAGAATAAAAATTATTGGAAAAACTGAAACTGTTACAAAAAAGAAAATAAACAGAAAATTCAGAGAAAACTTTTTCACGCCTGGGATTTTTGAAACCTTGCCTTCTGGAAAAAGCCGAGGTAAAACAGCACTTCGGTTTACTGTTTCTGTAACAAAATAAGAAACAACAAAACTAAAAATTGATTCTAAAACTATAAAAATCAAAGAGCTAAACAGAATATATGTAAGATTTATATTAAATGTGAATTTTGCATATATACAAAAAATTACTTCTACTATAAGGGATAAAATCCAGCCAAGAATTCCTAATAAAGAATATTTAATAGGAAGATTAACAACTTTTTGTGCTGCAATTATGTCTTCCTTTGCATGTAAAATTGATAAACTGTCTTTTATGCAAATTATTGAAGGAATAAGAAACACGATAATAGTAAGAGAAGTTATCAATATTTCATTTGAATCAACAAAATTTTTCCATACAAGCATATCCGCTGTATAGGCAACGGGAATATCTACAGTAACTGGAAGTAGCTGAGCCATAAAATTAGCAAACAAAACACTTGCTAAATAAACAAGAGAAACTCTAAAACAATATTTTTTATCAATATTAAATGAAGATGTAAAATCTGTTTTTGATGTAAATTTTTCAGCCATAAAAAGAATTATACACAAGAAAATACAAGAGAGCAAGAAATAAAAAAAGTTTACGATAACCATATCTTACATCTGTGCAAAAAAGAAAATCTGTATTAAACTTTGATTATGAAAACAAATGAAAAAAGAATTTTGAGTTATTTAATTATTTTAGTTGTTTATGTTCTTGCAACTATTGGTGGAATTTTTACTTATCATTTTTTAGATGTTTCAATTCCATTTTATTGGCGACTTTTAGTTGCTGATGTTGTTGCAACTGTTATCACTTTTTTGTTTAGCGTAATTTTCAAAAACGCTTCTGTTTATGACCCATACTGGAGTGTACAACCACCAGTAATTTTACTTGCATTTGCAATCGGAAAAGAAATCACAGTTTTAAGATTACTTTTATTGATTGCAGTTTTTATTTGGGCTATCAGACTTACCGCAAACTGGGCATACACTTTCAAAGGATTAGACCATCAAGATTGGCGATACACAATGTTAAAAGAAAAAACCAAGTTCTTTTATCCTTTTGTAAATTTTGTGGGAATTCACATGGTGCCAACATTGATAGTTTACGCTTGTATTCTTCCGGCAGTTTTTGTTTTTCAAAGTGAACAAGCCGAATTTTCTTGGATAAATATTTTGTGTTTTGCACTTTCAATTTTTGCCGTAATTTTGCAAGGAACTGCTGATATTCAAATGCACAAATTCAGAAAAAATAAAAGCAAAGATTCTTCAAATACTTCAACCTACGGCTTTATAAGAGAAGGCGTTTGGAAATATTCTCGCCATCCAAATTATCTTGCAGAAATTTTAATGTGGTGGGGAATTGGACTTTCATCATTTTTTGCATTGAATAAAAATCCTGTAATGTTAATTGGTGCCTTTGTAAATACACTTTTGTTTTTGTTCATCAGTATTCCTTTAGCAGAAGGACATCAATCCAGAAAAGAAGGCTTTGAACAATACAAAAAAGAAACTAGAATGTTACTTCCTTTACCTAAAATGACAAAGGAAACAAAATAAAATTATATTTTTAAAAGAGGTTTTTATGAATAAAAAAGAAAATTTAATTTCAGCAATTTCAAAACTTTTACTTGTAGTTGGAGTTATTATTGGTGTTTGGGCATCTTTACTTCAAGAAGGATTTTTTAACCCAAAACATTTTTTATATTACACAATTCAAAGTAATATTGAAATCGGAATTATCAGTTTAATTAGTTTGTTTTTCTTGCTCAGAAAAAATGGACAAATTCCACAAGTTGTTTACACTTTAAAATTTATTTTTACTGTAGCAATAACTTTAACAGGTTTAGTTTTTAATTTTATTTTGTATCCAGCAAGTATATTTAGTACTCATCCATTAAATCCATTGTCTACAGCAAACTTTTTTACACACATTTTTGTTCCAATTTTATCTTTGGTAGATTTTTTTGCTTTCGACTATAAATTGAAAATCACTAAAAAAACTTTTTTACTAGGATTGATAACTCCACTTATCTACTTTATCTTTGTAATGTTCTGCACAAAAGTTGGAATTAGATTTAACGGAAATCTATTTGTTCCATATTTCTTTTTAGACTACAAAGCAAATTCTTGGTTCCAACTTGGCGATGGAAAAATCGGAGTTTTTTATTGGGTTATAATTCAAGTTCTTATTGTACTTTTAATTAGTTCAGTTTTACTTTTCTTTATGAAAAAAAGAAAGAATAAGAATTTTTAATTTTACTAAAATTTAACTTTGGAGGAAAAAATGAAAATTACAAACGATATTAAATATGTTGGTGTAAATGACCACGAAATAGATTTATTTGAAGGACAATTTATCGTTCCGAATGGAATGTCATACAATTCATATATCATTATAGACGAAAAAATTGCTGTAATGGATTCAGTTGATGCAAACTTTGGCGACCAATGGATTTCAAATATCAAAAATGAACTTGCAGGAAAATCACCAGATTATCTTGTAGTTCATCATATGGAAATGGATCATTCTGCTAACATCAAAAAATTTATGGAAACATTTCCAACTGCAAAAATTGTTTCTTCTAAACTTGCCTTTGTAATGATGAAAAATTATTTTGGAACTGATTTTTCAGAAAATCAAATTGTGGTTACAGAAGGAAGCACACTTGAACTTGGAAAACACACACTTAACTTTGTATCAGCACCTAATGTACACTGGCCAGAAGTTATAATGTCTTACGAAAGCACAGACAAAGTTTTGTTCAGCGCCGACGGTTTTGGAAAATTTGGTGCATTAGATGTTGAAGAAGAATGGGCTTGTGAAGCTAGACGATACTATTTTGGAATTGTTGGAAAATTTGGCGATGCAGTTCAGTCTGTGCTAAAAAAACTTTCTGGAATTGATGTAAAAATCATCTGTCCTTTGCATGGTCCAGTTTTATCAGAAAATCTTGAATACTACATAAATCTTTACAACACTTGGTCATCTTACGGCGTAGAATCAGAAGGTGTTTTTGTTGCTTATACTTCAGTTTACGGAAATACAAAAAAAGCAGTTGAAAAATTTGCAGAAATTCTAAAAGAAAAAGGATGTGCAAAAGTTGCTGTGGCAGATTTAGCCCGTGAAGATATGGCTGAATGTGTAGAAGATGCTTTTAGATACGGAAAAATTATTTTAGCAACAACAACTTACACAAACGATATTTTTCCATTCATGAAAGAATTTATTCATCACCTAACAGACAGAAATTATCAAAACCGAAAAATCGGCTTAATTGAAAATGGAACTTGGAATCCACTTGCTGCAAAAGTTATGACAAAGATGTTTGAAAATAGCAAGAATATAACTTTCTGTCCAACAGTTGTAACTATCAAAACTGCAATGAACGATGAAACTGTAAACGAATTAGAAAAACTTGCAGAAGAAATTTTGTAAAAATTGAATAAAATTTATTCTAAAAAAAATGCTTTTCGATAAAACAGAAAATGAGAAATTCACTTTTGTTTATCGGGAAGCTTTTTTTTGTAATACAAATTCTTACATCAACACAAGTGGGCGTCTTTTACAAGAAAAATCTACCTTGCCATCTCTTAAAGTTTTATGGAGAGCAAAAAAATCTTGTCTTGAAAAAAGTTTACAACCTAAATCAACTTTGTATGGAATAAACATTCCAAAGTCCCAGTATTCTAAATTTTTTTCTTGCAAGAATTTGCAAAGGGCTGACATTTGAATATTTCCAACATGATTTCGTTTTCTGAATCCAGAAAGGCTACTGTACAAATTACCATTTCTAAAACCAATTTCGCCTGCAACTAATTCATTTGTGGTTTTATCCCAAACTTCAACACTGTGAATTTTTGTTCCGTATTTTGTTGGAGTTCCATAATGAATTTGCCTAAAACCATCTACCAATAGTGGAGTAAGCCAAGTTTTTTCGTATGTTTCTAAAATGTTTTTTACACAACCTTCAAAATCTTCATCGATAGAAAATTCAAGATTATCGCAATATTTTGATAATTTTTTTGAAAAATGTGCTTCTGTAAGTTTTAAAACGGCTCTGTCTTTGTGATGTTTTACAAGAAAAAATTCGTTTAATGGAAAATTCTCCATATCGTCCATAGAATTGCTTAAACAATCTGCCATGGGAAATAAGCCTTTGTAACAAACTGCATCAATCCATTCCGGAGAAAAATCAAAACCAAATACATATTCACTATCAGGATTGTATAGGAAGAATTCTAAATTATCCAAGTCTTCTTCAGTTTGAACAAAGCCTCCACCATACGCTTCAGTTAAAAGATTCAAATATGAAGGAAAAACTTCTTTAAAAAAATGGTCAAAATAAGCTTCGTCGTCTTGTTCCATGGATAAAATTATAGGTTTCAAAGTAAAGGTAGTCAAGGAATTTTATTTTTACAACATAAGAAAATAATTTGCAATAAAAAAAGATTGAAAATTTATTGTTAGCAATGTTAAAATAAAAAAATGAATATCGTTAAAAATATTTTTTTTTAAAAACAAAAAGACAAAAAATAACACCATCAATACAGATAACGAAATATTTACAAGAACAACTCAAGAACAGCAAATAAAACAATCTCAAGAAGATACACAAAATTTTGAATTAACTTGCGAAATGCAAGATGCAATAAACTCAATAAAAAATCCTAAAAATCAAATTATTTGGATATATGGAAAAGCAGGAACTGGTAAATCAACTTTTCTTAATTATCTAAAAAATACGGTAAAACAAAAAAACACAGTATATCTTGCGCCAACTGGTATGTCAGCATTGCTTATATCAGGTCAAACAATTCATAGTTTTTTTCAAATTCAACCAACTTCTTTGTACATACAAAACAAAAGTAAGTCTAATTACAATAGAAGTCTATTAAACAAACTTTCGAGAGTAGATTTAATTGTTATTGATGAAATTTCAATGGTAAGAGCTGATTTGTTAGATGAAATTGATTACGAACTTAGAATTGCTACAGAAAATGACACCCCTTTTGGTGGAATAAAAATGTTATTTTTAGGAGATCCATATCAGTTGCCTCCTGTGCTAGATAAAAATGTACAAAATATTTTTATGACGAAATATAAAAGTGCATACTTTTTTTCTTCAACTGTAATTAGGAATAATTTAAGTCTAATAACTCATATTGAATTTACAAAAGTTTTTAGACAAACTGATGAAAATTTCCTAAATATTTTGTCGTCTTTACGATTAGCAGAAAATATTACAACAAATACATTGGATAGTATAAACTCAAGAATTATTTATGATGAAGAAATTCCAAAAAACATTATTCGTATTACAGGAACAAAAGCACAAGCAGAAAATTATAATTTAGTAGAATATACAAAAATAAATTCCCAAGAAAGAACTTTTATATACACTGGTGAAGGCAATATTCCACAAGACAAAGATCTCCCTTGTCCTAAAAACATAAAATTAAAAATCGGAACACAAATTTTATTAATTGCAAATGATCAAGGAAAAAGTTATGTAAACGGAACAGTAGCAACTATAACAGACTTTAAAGATGATTATATAATCGCTAAAAAAGAGAATGGGGCTGAAATATTTATAAAACGACATACATGGGAAGGTATAAAATATGATTTAGTCGATGGCGAAATTGTCGAAAAAATTGATTATACATATACTCAATATCCAATACTTTATGGTTGGGCAATGACAATTCATAAAGCACAAGGAAAAACATTCGAAAAAGTCTATATAGACCTTTCTACAGGACCATTTACAGAAGGACAAGCTTATGTTGCAGTATCTCGTGTAAAAAGTATTGACGGTTTATATTTGAAAACAAAATTATACACTAGAGATTTTTTTACTAATGGTATAATAAAAAAATATTTTAACTATATAAAATTGCTAAAAAAATAATCCTACCCTGCCCCGTAAAAATTTTTCTTTACGGGGTTATTTTTTTACACTTCCCTATTTTCAACTTCATTCAAAAAATCGTAAATTCCGTCTTGGGACAAAATTCCGCGTTTTAAGTTTTTTTTACTCTACACAAGTGATATAAACTGTGGTATATTTAAGCATAGGAGGATTGAAATGCCATACACGCTGGTTGAAGAAAAAATTTCTCAAATTTCTAGTGAATTTCAACAAGAACTTATTGATTTTGTAGATTTCTTGCTTTACAAACAAAATTTACAGACAGAAAAAAATTCAATTTCTCAAGAAAAACAAAAAAAACTTGATGCCCTTAATGCTATTTCTGGAATTTTAACGACAGAAGAATCAAATGCCATAAATGACTCAATTTCAGCGGGAATAAAATGCAAGGAAATTCAGTTATGACATATTTTTTAGATACAAATATTATAAGTTATATATTAAATGGAAATACTAATGTCAAAAATAGAATAGAGGAACTTATTTTACAGGATAATAATATTTCAGTTCCTATATTTGCTTATTATGAAATAAAAAGAGGTTTACTTTCTGTTGGTGCAACTGCAAAATTTGAACGTTTTGATAATTTTGTAAAAGTTTGTAATCTTGTAAATGTAGATATATCTACTTTTGATTTAGCATCTCAAATTTATGCACAATTAAAACAGACTGGAAATCTTATTGAAGATGCAGATTTACTCATCGGTGTATCAGCATTAGAACACAATGCAATTTTAATTACAAATAATGCTAACCATCTTCAAAGAATTCCAAATTTACAAATAGAAGTTATAAATTAAATCATTTTCTTCTGATATTTTTTTACTCTTCCCTATTTTCAACTTCACACAAAAAATCGTAAATTCCGTCTTGGGACAAAATTCCGCATTTTAAAGTTTTGGGTAAAAGATTTTGTTCATCAAGTTGGTAGTCTTTTAGCCATTTGCCACTTTCATAATAATTAGTTAGAGATTTTAATTTTTTTTGTAAATTTTTGTTTTTATAAAATTCCTCTTTGGATTTTTCAAAAGAAAATCTAAGGTCGTCAAAAAATTTTTCCATTTTGATTATTCGAGAAACTGCAATTTTCAATTTTATTCTTTCTAAAAAACTCATTCTAATATCTATATTTTTTTCGGAATTTGATTAAAAAGATAATTGTTGTGATACAAGCTAAAACATCGGCAATAACCATAGAAAACCAAATTCCTTTTAAGCCAAAAATAAGGGGAAGAACCAAAATCGTTACGATTTGAAAAACTAAAGTTCTTAAAAAAGAAATTAGAGCAGAAATCAATCCATTATTTAAACTTGTAAAAAATCCACTTCCAAAAATATTTATTCCAGCAAATACAAATGAAATAATACTAATTCTTGCTCCAGCAACTGACATTTCCATTAAATCTTTATCGTAACTTGCAAAAATTGAAACTAAAGGACGAGCAAAAACTTCGGCAAAGGCAACAAGAAAAAGTCCACCTAAAGTAATTATTGTTAAACTTTTTTTGAACATATTTTTAAGTTCATCATAGTTTTTTGCCCCGTAATGATAACTAACGATAGGACTACTTCCCATAGAATATCCAAGGAAAATTGCAATAAAGATAAAACCTAAATACATCAATACACCGTAAGCGGCAACACCAGTTTCTCCTGCGTATTTCATCAACTGAAGATTAAACAAAATTCCAACGATAGAAGCAGATAAGTTGTTTACCATTTCAGAAGATCCATTTGTGCAAGTTTTCAAAAATACTTTAGGATAAAATTGAGTTTTTCCAAGACGTAAAGGACTAGAATTATTTTTTCTGCAAAAATACACAATTGGAATAATTCCGCCAACACAATATCCGATAACAGTAGCAAATCCAGCCCCAGCAATTCCCCAGTCAAACAAAGCAATAAAAACATAATCCAAAATCATGTTTGTACAACCAGCAGCGATTGTTACTCGTAAACTATAATTAGGTTTTTCTGCCACAACATAAAAACTTTGAAACATTACTTGAATCATGTAAGCAGGAACAAAGGCAAATAAAATTCTTCCGTAGATAACACAATTTTTTAAAAGTTCACCTTCGGCTCCTAAAAACCTAGCAACTGGTTCAGCAACAAAAATTCCGATAACTGCAAAAATTAAACCTAAAAAAATTCCTACATAAACAATCATGGAAAAATATCGATTTGCAAGTTCACTTTTTCCTTCGCCTAAAGTTGCAGATACAATAGCACTTCCACCAGTTGCAAGCATAAAACCAACGGTGCTAACTCCCATAATAAGCGGCATCATCAAATTTATTGCGGCAAAAGAAGTTTTTCCCACAAAGTTAGAAACAAAAAATCCGTCTACAACGCTATACATTGATGTAAAAATCATCATCATAACAGACGGAAATACATACCTAAAAAGTTTTTTGTATGTAAAATGGTCACTGAGTTGAATATTCATATTTTTTATTTTCTAAAAAAAGAATCCTTTTATAAAAATTTCAATTCCGATAAAAACTAAAATACAGCCGCCAAAAATTGTAGCTTTACCAGAAAGTTTTGTTCCAAATTTTTTACCTAAAATTAAACCTAAAATACAAATAATAAATGTTACAAGAGCAATTATCAAAGCACAAACTAAAGCCATAAAAAAGTCATACTCTGAAATTGTACAGCCAACTGAAAGTGCATCAATAGAAGTTGCAATTCCTTGAATTAACAAGGCTGAAAATCCTAATTTTACACTTGATGATTCATCTTCATCAGAAGATTCATTTTTACCTTCGATAATCATTTTTATTCCAATAAAGCAAAGAAGAATTAAAGCTATCCAAGGAATAAAAAACTGAATTTTGCTAAAATATTTACATAAATTATGAACTAAAAACCAACCCAAAAGAGGCATCATCGCTTGAAAAAAAGCAAAAACTCCAGCAATCAAACACATTCGTTTTCGTTGCATTTTTGGCTCATTTAATCCATTTGCTAAAGAAACGGAAAAAGCGTCCATAGCAAGACCAACGCCCAATAAAATACTATTAAAGAAAAAAACAAAATTCATAAACTCTACCTAAATAAAAAATGAAGAAAAGATTATTTTTCAATTTTATATTTTTAAAGGGCGAAAGAATAATGTCATCCTGAACCTCATGCTTAGCATGTGATGTTTCAGAATCTTAATACAACGCGTAGTATAGATTCCGAAATAAATTCGGAATGACATTTTACCCATTAAACAAAATTATTTTTTTGCAATTAAAGAATAAACTCGGTCTAAGTCGTCTGCAGAAAAATATTCAATTGAAATTGAACCTCTTTCAAGACTTCCTTTTATTGCAACCTTTGTCCCCAAAACACCAATCAATTCTTGTTCAACAGAAACTAAATCTGGGTCACGATTTTCTACAGGAACTGAAGAAGTTTTTTTAGAAGTCTTATCTGAAGGTTTGTAAGTTCCGTTCATTTCAGAAGCTAAGCGTTCAGCTTCTCGAACAGAAAGTCCTGAACCAGTAATTTTTGCAAAAAGTATTCTTTGGTCTGTTCCATTTACAACTGACAAAATTGCTCTTGCATGTCCTGCAGAAATTACACCTTCAGAAAGTGAGCGTTGCATATCTTCTGGAAGTTTTAAAAGTCGTAAAGCATTTGCTACAGTTGAACGATTTTTTCCAACTCGCTTAGAAACTTCTTCCTGAGAAAGATTCGACATTTCCATCAACTGTTGATAAGCCTGTGCTTCTTCCAAAGGATTTAAATTTTCTCGCTGGATATTTTCAATCAAGGCAACTTCAAGCATTTTTTCTGGAGAATAATTTTTTACACAAGCAGGAATTTTTGTTAAACCAGCAAGTTTTGCGGCACGAGTTCGGCGCTCTCCACCAACGATATAATATCCGCCATCAGCACATTCTGTAATGATAATTGGCTCGATAACTCCATCTTCTTTGATAGATTCAGAAAGTTCTTTCAAAGCCTCATCAGAAAATTCTTTTCTTGGCTGATACGGATTTGCTTTTAACTTAGAAATCTCTACTTCAAAAAGAGAATCTGCTTCACCTTTTTTATTTTTTGATAATCCACCAACAGTTGTTAATTCATCAATTTCAATATCATCAGTTGAAAAAACGGCGGCAGCACCTTTTCCTAACGCATTCTTAGCCACGAGCAATCACCTCTGCTGCAAGTTGTTTGTAACTTCTTGCTCCAAGACAAGCGGTATCATACATTGAAATTGGCAATCCGTGGGAAGGTGCTTCTGACAAGCGCACATTTCGTGGAATAATTGTGTTAAAAACTGAATCTTTAAAATATGCTTTTACTTGGCTTACAACTTCATGAGCAAGACGAGTTCTTGAATCGTACATTGTAAAGAAAATTCCGCCAATCACCAAATTTGGATTTATTGTTTTTTGCACTTTTTTTACAGTTTGTAAAAGCAAAGAAATTCCTTCAAGAGCAAAATATTCACATTGCATTGGAACTAAAACTGCATCTGCGGCGGCAAGTCCATTCAATGTTAAAATTCCCAAAGATGGTGGGCAATCTATCAAAATATAATCGTATTTATCTCTAAGAGGCTCTAAAACTTTTTTTAGATAAAATTCTCTATCCTCTTGGTCAACTAACTCAATAGCAGCACCAGACAAATCAATAGAAGCAGGAATTGCATCTAAATTTGCAACAGGAGTTTTCTTAATTGTCTGTTCAGCCGTGGCTTGTTCTGCCATCAATTCATAGATAGTTGGTTTTTCTTTTGAAAGTCCAACACCAGAAGACATATTTCCTTGAGAGTCAAAATCAACTAATAGTACCTTTTTTCCTGCTTCTGCAAGATAAGCACCCAAATTTACTACAGAAGTGGTCTTTCCTACACCACCTTTTTGATTTACAAAAACATATATTTTTGCCATATATATAGTATATCATTTTTTTTTAATAAAGTATATATTAGTTTTATGGAAGATTTAAAACAAAATTTCAATCAAAAATACGCAGAAATTTCTCAAAATCTTGTTTCTGCAACATTTGCAAAGCCAACAGTGGATTCAAAATTCAATAAAATCAAAATTAATATAAATAACCACAGTTTTTTTGTGCAAATGTACACTTCTACACAGGCTTTTCACAAGAATTTATCAAATGAAGAACTTAAAACTTTTTTACAAGAAAATATCGGCGTAAATTTTAAGCATGTTTATATAGAAACAACTGATAAAAAATTCACTTTTTTAACAAATAAAAAAGGAAAAATCACTATTTTAGAAAACAGAAATAATAAAAATCCAGTTGTTCAAGAAAAAAATTCTTCAAATAACTCAAAAATAAAAAATTACATAATTCAAGAAGGAAAACCAGTTCCCTTTTTAGTTCACTTAGGAGTTATGAATAAGGACGGGAAAGTTCTTGCACAAAAATACGATAAATTCAAACAAATAAATAGATTTTTAGAATACATAAAAGATATTTTGCCAGAAATAAACAATGGACAAACTTTAAAAATAATCGACTTTGGTTGTGGAAAATCTTATCTCACTTTTGCAGTTTATCATTTTATTAATGAAATTGAAAAAATCCCAGTTGAAATTATTGGATTAGATTTAAAAGATGATGTAATTACAATGTGTAATCTTTTAGCAAAAGAATTTGGATACAAAAATCTACATTTTTACAACGGAACAGTTGAAGATTATTTTGCAAAAATTGAAGATAAAAAATGCGATTTAGTTATTACACTTCACGCTTGTGATATAGCAACAGATTACGCAATTGCTTCTGCAATAAAACAAAATTCAAAGGCAATTTTGTCAGTTCCTTGTTGCCAACATGAGTTAAATCAAAATTATAAGCAAAGTTCTAATCAGGCAATAAATCAAATGTTAAAATACGGAATCGTAAAAGAAAGATTTTTATCTTTAACAACTGATGTTATGCGATGCGAACTTTTAAAAGAAAAAGGTTATTCAACTCAACTTTTAGAATTTATCGATGTAAGTCACACACCAAAAAATCTTTTAATTCGTGCCGTAAAAAAGAAAAATTTTGACCAAAGTGAAAGTTCTACATCAAGTGGCTACAAAGAAATTGCAAACTTAGTGAATCAAGATATTTGTCTTGCAAAACTTATGGAATAGGAATTGAGTGGAAGATAAAATTCTTTAATAATATCAATATTTTATAGATGGATTTAACATTATTTCTGATGATTTACATCTTGGACATTTTGTAGTGTAAATTTTACTATCATTCAAAGTTAATCCCAATCTAGCAGAATATTTACCAATAAAAGAATGTTTACATTTTTTACATAAAAGAAATACAGTTTCATTTGGTAGAGTTTGTCGCATTAAAACGTCTATAATGTAATGGGCATTTTATACAAAAATACCCATTACAAGAATTATTTATTTAAGTAATTTTTCAGCTGAATTTGCAAAACTTGTAAGTATTTTACCAACCAGCCCAAAGAAACTAAATTTGTCATCTCCAGATTCTGTACCCATCATAGAAGCTCTCATTTTCATTTCTTCAACTTTTAATAACGCATCTTCTTTATTCATTTCAAACTCTTCTCTAGAAAGAGGTTGTTTACCTTGTTTCAACATATTATTTCTGTAAGTATCATAATTCATATATTCCCCCTATTATTTATTTTGATTACATTTAGAAATAATGGCGTTTGCCCTTCTCTCTAAATCACTATTTGGTGTTTTCTTCAACAATACTAAAGCTTTTTCCGCATAATTTTTTGCAGCAGCATAAGCCCTTTGAGATTTTATATAATGTGGTTGAGTTTCTTTTGTTATGGGATGTCCATTTTTATAGTACGCCCATTCTCTATCAGCCCTTGCTAATTGAGTTTCTGCAGAACTAACATATTGTTTAATTAATGAAAACTCGTCTCTCAAAAAATCCTCCTTTATCCACAATTGTAGTTTTATTTAAAATAAACACTACAAATTAAGTATATTTATCATTATACACGATATATGTCGTATTATCAAGTATTTTATACGTAAAATGCAGTATTTTCACATTATGGATTCAGTTTTTAAACAGACTTTACGTGCTGAAATGGATTTTCAAGACATAAAAGTAAAAGAACTTGCAAACAGAACGGGTATATCTCAAAGAACATTAGAAGGATACTTAGGAAGTAGAGCTTCAATACCACCTGCAGATGTTGCGGTAAAAATTGCTAATGCCCTCAATGTCTCAGTTGAATACTTGGTTACAGGAAAAAACAATAATCTTTCTAATGTAGTTAGTAAAAATAACGAATTAGATGAAAAAATTAAGAATCTATCTATAAACAAAAAACTTATATTGAAAGATTTTATTGATTTAATTGATAACTATGAAATTAATAAAACATAACAAAATGAACGTATCCTAAAAGTTATCCAGTATTGTTTCATCAAGTGGCTACAAAGAACTTGCAAAGTTGATGGAACAAGATATTTGTCTTGCAAAACTACTAGAAAGTAACATATACTGAGAATATATTTTAAATATCGAGGTTTTATAATGGAAGATAAAATTAAAAGAGCTATTGAACATATCCGACCACAATTACAGGCTGACGGTGGAGATATCGAATTTGTAAAATTTGATGAAGAAGGCAAAGTTCATGTAAGATTAACTGGTGCTTGTGGAAGTTGCCCAATGGCAACAATGACATTAAAATCTGGAGTAGAAGTTTTCTTAAAAGAAAATATTCCAGAAGTTACAGAAGTTGTTCAAGTTTTCTAATTGAACCTTATCAATTTTTTATATTGAAAATAAATATTCTCCTTGCTATAATGATTATATGAGTAAAAATATCATTTTAGCAGGGAAAGAATATTCCAAAAATTCTGATTTAGAAAAAATCGCACAAACTTTAGAATTAAATCCATTTGTTACAACTCAATTTTTTGAAGAAGCAAACACAAAAATTATTTCTACAAATACAACTTGGAACAGAAGTTCTCCGATTTCAGCACATTCAGTAGTTATCAATGCAGAAAATTATTTTGGACAAATTGATGGTGCAGTTTTATTCTTTGATTCACTTGCTTATGATAAAATTTTTGTACATAACACCCTTGATGAATTTACTCGCGCCACAGATGAGTTAATTTTAGGATACAACTATCTTACTTTAGAACTTTTACGCAGATTTTCTGAACATAAACAAGGAAAACTTTTTTTTGTAATTCAAAAACAAGAATCCCTTGCAGATAATTTGAAAAATCCACAAAAACAACAATCTCCTCAACAAAATTTAGGTTTGATTACAAGCATGGCTCAAAGTGCCTTTAAATCATTTGCAGAAAATATCGCTGCTTTGAATTTTAATCCAAACGGAAATTTTGTTTATCTTTTAGAAGTTTCTTCTGAAGTTTCAGAAGAAGAAATTCTTTCCTGGATTTCAACAAAAATGCAAGAAAATTTGCCAGTTTACAAAAATCCTAAAAATGCTGTAACTTGGCAATCAACAGAAAATAAAAGTAAATTTCAAATTCCTTTTATGAAATAGAAATTTTAGCGGAGAGAATATGAACACAAGTGAAATTTTCAAAAATAAAACAACATTTTCTTTTGAAGTTTTTCCACCTAAAAAAACAAGTCCAATAGAAACAATTTACAATACACTTGATGAACTTAAAAATTTAAAACCTGATTTTATCAGCGTAACTTTTGGTGCTGGCGGAAGTGAAAATTCAGAAACAACTCTTTCTATTGCAAACAGAATAAAAACAGTTTGTAATGTAGAAAGCGTAGTTCATCTTCCATGTATCAATCTTACTAAAGAAGACGCAACTTCCTTGCTTACAGATTTTAGAGCAGCGGGAATTGAAAATATTCTTGCTTTACGGGGCGATAAAGTTGAAGGGAAAGAACCTTGCAACGATTTTTTACACGCAAGTGATTTAATTCAATTTATAAAAGAATTTGATGCGTTAAATCAAGATAGTTCAGAACAAAGTTTTAACATCATCGGAGCTTGTTATCCAGAAGGGCATCCAGATTCACCTTCTCTTGTGGATGATATTAAAAATCTAAAAATAAAAGTTGATGCTGGAGCAAGTCATTTAATTTCTCAGTTATTTTTTGATAACAACTGTTTTTATGATTTTCTCGAAAAAACAAAACTTGCAGGAATCAATGTTCCAATTGAAGCGGGAATTATGCCTGTTGTAAACAAAGCTCAAATTGAAAGAATGGTTAGTCGTTGTGGAGTTGTTCTTCCTAAAAAATATACAGCAATGATGGAAAAATATGGCGACAACGCTGAAGCAATTAGAGATGCAGGAATTGCCTACGCAATCGACCAAATCGTAGATTTAGTAAGTCAGGGCGTAGATGGAATTCACCTTTACACAATGAATAATCCATTTGTTGCAAAAAAAATTACACAAGCAGTTGAATCATTGTTCTGATAGTAGTAAAATAGAACATTGTGCAATATTCAAATCCTTTAATCGTACAAAGCGACAAAACTCTTTTACTTGATGTTCATGCTCCTTTAGCAGAAGAATGCAGAAACGCCCTTATTCCATTTGCAGAGTTAGAGCGTTCTCCGGAACATCTTCACACTTATCGACTTTCTCCTCTTTCACTTTGGAATGCCAGTAGTGCAGGAATTTCTACAGAACAAATCATTGAGTCTTTAGAAAAATTTGCAAAATATGATGTTCCTCAAAGTATAAAAGATTGGATTGAAAATACTGCAAACAAATTTGGAAAAATCATCATCAAAGGAATTGAAAATGATTCCGGCGAAGAATACAAAAATTATCTTTACTTAGAAACTGCCACAAGTTTAATTTTCAAAGAACTTAGCGCAAATAAAACTTTATCAAAATATTTATTTCCTACAGAAAAAGAAAATACTTTTTTAATTCAACTTACAGACAGAGGAACAATAAAACAAGAACTATTAAAATTATCCTGGCCTGTAAAAGATGAAGCTCCGTTAAAAGATGGAGAACCTTTAGAAATCAAACTTAGACAAACTTGCAAATCTTCTGGCAAAGAATTTAAAGTTAGAGATTATCAAAAAGAAGCAGGACAGTCTGTAATTGGTGATAAAAGTGCTGGAACTGGTTTTGGAACAATTGTTCTTCCTTGCGGTTCTGGAAAAACTGTTGTTGGAATAAATATAATGTCAATGTTGCAAACAAATACATTGATTCTTACAACAAATATTTCTGCCGTTCATCAATGGATTGCAGAGTTGCTAGACAAAACCGAATTAACAGAAGAGCAAATCGGAGAATACACTGGCGAAAATAAAACTATCAAACCAGTTACAGTTGCAACTTATCAAATTTTAACTTGGCGTCCAGAAAAAGATGGAGAATATCCACACTTTCAATTATTCCGAGAAAATTCTTGGGGCTTGATTATTTACGATGAAGTTCATCTTCTTCCTGCTCCAGTTTTTAGAGTAACAGCAGAATTGCAAACAGTTCGTCGCGTAGGATTAACTGCAACTCTTGTTAGAGAAGACGGATGCGAAGGTCATGTTTTTTCTCTTGTTGGTCCAAAGCGATACGATGTTCCTTGGAAAGAATTAGAAGCGGCAAAATTTATCGCTAGTGCTGAATGTGTAGAAATTCGAGTTGATTTAGATAAAACGAAAGAAGTTGATTATGCAGTTGCAAATCAAAGAGAAAAATATAAAATTGCAAGTGTTAATCAAAATAAATTTCCAGTTGTAAAAACTTTAGTAGAAAAATTTACCGAAGATAAAATTTTAGTTATTGGACAATATCTTGATCAACTTGATGAAGTTGCAAAACTTTTAGATGCTCCAATTATCACAGGAAAAACTTCTAATGCAGACAGAGATGTTCTTTACAAAAAATTCCGTGAAGGCGAAATTCGAGTTTTAGTTGTTTCAAAAGTTGCAAACTTTGCAATCGATTTACCAGATGCTTCAATTGCAATTCAAATTTCTGGAACTTTCGGAAGTAGACAAGAAGAAGCGCAACGACTTGGAAGAATTTTGCGACCAAAAGAAAGAACTTCAAGATTTTTTACTTTGATAACTCGAGATACTGTGGAAGAAAATTTTGGAGCAAATCGACAAAAGTTTTTAGCAGAACAAGGTTACGCTTACAAACTAATTCGTAATATTGAACAACTTGAGGAATTGTAAATGATAGAACGAAAAGAAAATCCACAAGTGCAAAAAATAATTGAATGGCGTGAAACTCTTTCAGGAATGGAAAATCAACAATTTTTCAGTTTGATACATCTTTATCTTGGCGAAGTAAAAACTCCATACAACAAACAAAATTTAATTGAACAACTCAGCAGTTTTATTCGGAAAGAAGAAAATCAAAATTTGATTTTTAATATGCTTTCTGAAAATGATATTTTAATTTTAAACGCAATTTATTTTATACAAAATTGTACACAAGAAAAATTATCAACTTTTTTTTCTGGCACTTTTAATTTTGCAAGTTTGTATGAATCTTTAATCAATCTTGAAGAACGATTATTAGTTTACAAAAAAATTGATTCAGAAAATAAAACTCATTGTTACAAAATAAATCCAATTCTTGAAAAAAAACTTTTATCAGTTTTAAAACTTTCTGCATTATTGCCAAATCCACAAATTGAAAATTCGCAATCAAAAATAAATGACAAAAATAATTTTCAAATCACGCCTTTACTTTTAGG
>JAXJWW010000105.1:0-37819 GCA_036307825.1 Treponemataceae bacterium
GTTGCAAGGTTTGAACCTAAAAGCCCAAAGTTTTCGTTGTAACCAGAACCATCAACTGATTCAGTTAGCAATTCGTCTAGACAGTAAACTTTTTTTACACCTGCTTGTTGCAAGATTTTTTTATCACGTTTTCGCTTGTGGATAGAAGCCACGATTACATTATCAGCAAATTTCAAAATTGCTTTTGGGTCATTTGCCAAAATGATTTCGCAAGGACATTCACAAGTTTCTTTGTAAAATTCGATATAATCAACACCTGTGAATTGGTGAATTGTATTAGGGAAAATTTTGTGAAATTCTTCAGCTGTAAAAACATCAGAATATGGATTTACACCAGAATCAAAAAGTGCGTCTTCTGAAATTAAGTGATTTCCAACTTCATCACCAGGATAAGAAAGTTGAATTACAAGTTTTTTACAACCACGAGAAATTCCTTTCAAAAGCATAGAAAATCGGTTACGGCTCATGATTGGGAAAATCAAACCAACTGTTTCATCACCGAATTTGCTAGAAACATCTTTTGCAATTTGGTCAGCAGTTGCGTAGTTTCCTTGAGAAATACCAACAACAGCTTCTGTAATTGCAATAACGTCTTTGTCTTGCAACTCAATATTTGCTTCTTCAATACATTTTCCAACAGAATCCACAACGATAGAAGCTAAATCGTCTCCCATCTTGATAATTGGAGTTCTAACTCCTCTAGAAATTGTTCCACTATATTTCATATAAAACCTCTTTTCAGCTTTGAAAAGCTGGTAAACTATTAAGGAAGGAAAACCCACTCAGAGTCCGAAGGCCGTTGGTTTTCCTCCCCTAAAACCCCACCATTCCTCGGCCACGGCTTAGGGTTCCACCCTAAGAACCCAATAGATTTTCCAAAAGAATTTTTACTTCATTATATTATCAAAATACTTGATATAAGTAAAATATATATTTATTATAGTAATCATAACTTTTACTTATATTAAAATCAAACTGAAAAGGGGAAAATCACTTATGATACAAGATTTAAATCTTTTAAGAGTTTTTTATTATGTAGCCAAAACCGAACAAATCTCAAAAGCAGCAGAAATCCTAAATGTTTCACAACCAGCTATAAGTCAGCACATTAAAACTTTAGAAGGACAAGTAGGATTCAACTTATTTTCTCGTTCAAAAAAAGGCGTAAAACTCACCAACGAAGCCCAAGAAATTTTTAGTTACTGTAAAACAATTTTTGCCCAAGTAGAATCAATAAATCATACATTAGAAAACATCAGTTCTTTAGACACAGGAACTTTAAGAATTGGAGCCTCCGACACAATTTGTAAATATTATCTTATTGATAAACTAAAAAACTTTGAGGAACTTTATCCAAAAATTCGCTACCGAGTTACAAACTGTACCACAACAGAATCATTAAATTTGCTAAAAAATAATGATGTAGATATTGCCTTTGTTCACACACCAGTTGCAAATCAACATTTTACTTTTCAGCATTGTTTAACCTTAGAAGATTTTTTTGTTTGTAGCAAAGATTTTGATTGTTCTAAAATCACTCACCTTGCAGACCTTACAAAATATCGTACTCTTTTGCTAGAAAAATCCAGCCATTCCCGAAAATTCTTAGACGCAAATCTTTTACGATACAATGTGGAACTTCGCCCAAAATTTGAACTTGCATCCCTTGACCTTCTAATTGAGTTTGCAAAAAAAAACATGGGAATAATCTGCGTTTCAAAACAATACATCACTAAAGAACTTGAACAAAATGAACTAAAAATCATCAATTTGGAAGAAAAACTAGACCTTCGCTCAATAAGTCTAGCATTCGATAACAACACAATTTCAAAAGCCGCAAAAAGGTTTATGGAAATTATTTAGACAAATACACCTTGATATGCTACAATATCCTCATGATTGAATTAATTTTACAAAACATAAGTTGGTTTTGGTTAGCTTTAGTTGTAATCTTCACTTTGATTGAAATTTTTACAATGGGGCTAACAACTCTTTGGTTTGCACTAGGAGCAGCAATCATGATTTTTCTTGGACGATTGCCAATTCCTTTTGCAGTGCAAATTCTTATCTTCTTGATTTTGTCAACAGTTTTATTGTTTTTAACTCGACCAGTTTTAATGAAAAAACTTAAAATCGGAACTGAAAAAACAAATGCAGACAGTTTGATAGGAAAAAAAGCTCTTGTTGTAAAAGAAATCACCGAGTTTGAAAGAGGTGAAATCAAAATCAACGGTAACTTTTGGTCAGCAAAAACAGAAAATGGATCAGCAATTTCAGAAAAATCTGAATGCGAAATCGTAAAAATCGAGGGCGTTACTGCCATCGTAAAACTTATAAATAAATCTGAATAGGAAGGTAAATTATGCTTTATGTAATTATTGCTTTAATTATCGTAGTTCTTTTGTTAATTGTTACAAACATCAGAATCGTACCTCAATCTCAAGCCTTCATTTTGGAACGACTTGGAGGATATCAATCAACTTGGCAAGTTGGACTTCATGTTAAATTTCCTTTGATTGATAGAATTGCAAACAAAGTTTCTTTAAAAGAAAGAGTTTTGGATTTTAAACCTCAGCCTGTTATCACAAAAGATAATGTAACTATGATGATTGATACAGTTATTTATTTTCAGATTACAGACCCTAAACTTTACACTTACGGTGTAGAAAGTCCAATTAGCGCAATCGAAAATCTTTCTGCAACTTCTTTACGAAATATCATCGGTGAACTTGACCTTGACGGAACTTTAACAAGCCGTGATGTTATCAATACACGAATGCGTAGCATTTTGGACGAAGCAACTGACCCTTGGGGAATCAAAGTAAATCGTGTAGAAGTTAAAAACATCATTCCGCCAGAATCTATTCAAGAAGCAATGGAAAAACAAATGCGTGCCGAACGAGAACGCCGAGAATCAATTCTTATTGCAGAAGGACAAAAACAATCTGCTATTCTCGTTGCTGAAGGAAAAAAAGCATCAGTTATTTTGGAAGCCGAAGGTCAAAAAGAATCTGCAATCCGAAAAGCAGAAGGTGAAGCAGAAGCAATTTTAGCTTTGCAAAAAGCAACAGCGGAAGGTCTTGCAATGTTAAAAGCAGTTGGAATGGACGAATCTGTTTTAAAACTTCGTGGATTAGAAGCTTTTGAAAAAGTTGCAAACGGACAAGCAACAAAAATCATTATTCCTTCAAACTTACAAGATATGAGTGGACTTGTAACTTCAATTTCTGAATTAGCAAAAAAATAATTTTATAGAAAGATTATTCCAAAAACCGCACCTAATACAATTATGAGTACCGGGTGTGGTTTTATTTTTATCATCACAAAAACAGCTAATAAATAAAAAATCACACTAGGCAAATAAAATAATGAAGTCCAATTTCCAGTTGCATTAAAGGCATCAAAATTCAACATTGAAAGTTTAAATACATTCCAAGCAGCAACTCCAATTAAACCTGCAATAACAGGACGAATTCCTTTAAATGCGGCTTTTACCAAAGGTTTATCTTGTACTCGCCCAAAAAATGAAGCGATAAGAATTATGCAAATTAAAGATGGTAAAACAGTTCCTAAAGTTGTGATAATTCCACCCCAAACCCCATGCAGTTCACAGCCAATGTAAGTTGCCATATTTATACCGATTGGACCTGGCGTACTTTCGGAAATTGCAACCATATTAAAAAATTTTTCTGGGCTAATAATTCCTTTGTCAACTAATACTTCTTGCATCAAAGTAATTGCAACTTGCCCACCACCAATTGTGAATAATCCAATATAAAAAAATACCCAAAACAAAGAAAACAAACTCATTTTTCATTTTCCTTTATTTTCATAGATTTTGAAGAAGAAATTACATATGTTATGATTCCAAAAATTGCTCCTCCAATAATAACAATTGGAGAAGGAAGTTTAAAAAAAACAAGAAGCACAAAAGAAATCACAACTAAAATAAATCCGATTATTTTATTCCAATATTTTGTTGCACCTTTTATGAATTTCCATAAAATACTTGTTAAAAGAGCCGCAACTGCAACATTTATTCCCTTTAATGCTTTTTGAACCCAAATAATTTCTGAAAAAGTTTCTAAAAAAAATGCAATTACAGTAATAATTATTACAGAAGGCGAAACAACTCCAGCGGTTGCTACAATTCCACCTAAAATTCCTTGTTTATTAAAACCGATAAAGGTTGCAACATTTACAGCAATAATTCCAGGAGTAACTTGTCCAATTGCATAATAATCCATTAAATCTTCTTTAGTTGTCCATTTGAGTTTATCAATCAAAGTTCTTTCCAAAATTGGAAGCATCGCTAAACCGCCACCAAAAGTTACCGCACCTATTTTGAAAAAAGTAAAATACAACTGCCATAGTTCAAGTAATTTTTCTTTTAACGAAATTTTATCAGTTTTCATACATTGTAAAGTATACAGATTTATCAATTTTTTATCTATATTTTTATCTATTGCCCGTTACAATAGAATTTGATATAATAGTAGAAACTTTAAAGATTTTCTTTACAAGCAAATCAAATATCAAAACTTTATATTAAGTAGGTTGAAAATATGGCAAAATATCCTTTTGAAACCATTGAACCAAAATGGCAAAAATATTGGGATGACAACAAAACTTTTAAAGTAACTGAAGATGCAAAATTCCCAAAAGAAAAAAGACGATATGTTTTAGATATGTTCCCATATCCATCAGGAGCAGGACTTCATGTAGGTCATCCAGAAGGATATACAGCAACAGACATTTATTGTCGTTATCTTCGCATGAACGGATACAATGTTCTTCACCCAATGGGATATGACTCTTTCGGACTTCCTGCAGAAAACTACGCTATTAAAACAGGAACTCATCCATCTATCACAACAAACGCAAATATTGCAAACTTTACTCGTCAAATTAAATCTCTAGGATTTTCTTACGACTGGGATAGATGTGTTTCAACTTGTGAAAGTGATTATTACAAATGGACACAATGGATTTTCTTAAAATTATACGAAAAAGGTTTAGCCTACGAAGCTGAAACTCCAATCAACTGGTGTCCAAGCTGTTTAACAGGTCTTGCAAACGAAGAAGTAAAAGAAGGAAAATGTGAACGCTGTGGCGAAACTGTAACTCACAAAACAATTCGACAATGGATTCTAAAAATCACAGAATACGCAGATAGATTACTTGAAGACTTAGATGGTCTTGACTGGCCAGAAAGCGTAAAAGCTATGCAAAAAAACTGGATTGGAAAATCTGAAGGTGCCGAAGTTACTTTTACAATCGCAGATAAAGAGGGAAAAGCAACTGATGACACTTTAACAGTTTACACAACTCGCTGTGATACACTTTTTGGTGCAACATACATGGTAATTGCTCCAGAACACCGCCTTGTTTCAAAACTTACAACAGCAGAACAAAAAGATGCTGTAGAAAAATACATTGAAGAAGCTGCAAAAAAATCTGACCTAGAACGCACAGACCTTGCAAAAGACAAAACTGGTGTTTTCTCTGGAAGTTATGCTATCAATCCTGTAAACGGAAAATTAATTCCTATTTGGATTGCAGACTATGTATTGATTTCTTACGGAACTGGTGCAATTATGGCTGTTCCTGCCCACGACGACAGAGACTGGGAATTTGCTAAAAAATTCAATCTTCCTATTATCGAAGTTCTAAAATCAGAAGTTGATGTACAAGAACAAGCTTGGACAGAAGACGGAATCCATGTAAACAGCGAATTTTTAGACGGATTAAACAAAGCAGACGCAATCGCAAAAATGCTAGAATGGCTTTCTGATAAAGGTTGTGGAAAAAAAGCTATCAACTATAAACTTCGCGACTGGATTTACAGCCGCCAAAGATACTGGGGAGAACCAATTCCTCTAGTTCATTGTGAAAAATGTGGATGCGTTCCAGTTCCAGAAAAAGACTTACCTGTAAAACTTCCAGATGTAAAATCATACCAACCAACAGGAACTGGCGAAAGTCCACTTGCTGCAATCGACGAATGGGTAAACTGTACTTGTCCAAAATGTGGCGGAAAAGCAAAACGCGAAACTAACACAATGCCTCAATGGGGTGGTTCTTGCTGGTACTACTTGCGCTACCTTGACGCAGTAAATCCAAATGAATTTGCCTCAAAAGAAGCAATCGAATATTGGATGCCAGTTGATTTATATGTTGGTGGAGCTGAACACGCTGTTCTTCACTTATTGTATGCTCGTTTCTGGCACAAAGTTCTTTACGATTTAGGATTAGTAAACTCAAAAGAACCATTCCAACGACTTGTAAACCAAGGTTTGATTACTTCATTTGCATATCAAAGAAAAAACAAAACTCTCGTTCCAACTGATGAAGTTGAAGAAAGAGATGGAAAATATTTTGAAAAGGCAACTGGAAAAGAACTTGAAAGCGTAATCGCAAAAATGTCTAAATCTCTAAAAAATGTTATCAACCCTGATGATGTTATCAAAGAATACGGTGCAGATAGCGTTCGTATGTACGAAATGTTCATGGGACCACTTGAAATTTCTAAACCATGGAGTACACAAGGCTTAATTGGTGTAAACCGTTTCTTAGAAAAAGTTTGGGCAGTTTCTGAAAAACCTCTCGTTGACGAAGAACCTTCAAACGAAATCAGAAAGATTTTGCACAAAACTATCAAAAAGGTAACAGAAGATACAGATTCACTAAACTTTAACACAGCTATTAGTGCAATGATGATTTTTATTAATGATGTTTCTAAATTAGATAAAGTTCCACGCAGTTTATGGACAGATTTTGTAAAATTGATTTCTGTTTACGCACCTCACCTTGGGGAAGAACTCTGGGAAAAACTTGGAAACAATAACACAATCGCTTACGAATCTTGGCCACAATACAACGAAGAATTTTGTAAAGATAGCGAATGTACAATTATGGTTTCTATCAACGGAAAAATGCGAGATAAATTTACCGCTCCAATTAACACATCTAAGGAAGAACTTGAGAAAACAGCTCTTGCAACAGAAGGTGCCATTAAATTTATGGAAGGAAAAACTCCTGTAAAAGTAATCGTTGTACCAAACAAATTAGTAAATATCGTTATTAAATAATGATGCTTTAAAAATTGAAAAGGCTTGTCTTAAAAAATTCAAAAGACAAGCCTTTTTTTATGTAAAAAAATTTTTATTAAAGTTGTTGCCAGTTATAAATAAATTCCATCATATATTGTTGTACATTCTTAAACCATTTTTCTTGAAATGCACAAGCAGGAATTCCAATATAACGATAATGCCAACATTCCCAACGATAACCTGTTACACTTTCATATCCTTGAGGAAAAGACAAAGACCAACCGTATTTCATGGCATTTGCTTCTAACCATTTTCCTGCCTTTGTTTCTGCAAAATCATCTGTAATTGAACCAAAATCTACAGCAGTACCAAGTTGATGTTGACTTGTTCCAGGTTTAGCTGATTCTCTATCTGCCGCAGCCTGACCCATTTGCTTTACATTTCGTTCGTAAATCATTTTTTGGTAATCGTAAGACCTAAAAGTAGAACTTACAACCAAATTGATTCCGTCCTGTTTTGCACCTTCGCCCATTATCCGTAAAGATTTTTCTGCTGGAGTTCGTAATGATAAATCGTTTCTATAAAAAACATAAGAATCGTTTTTTTCTAAAGGCAAAACATCACTAGGTTTAAAATCTCTATCTAAAAAATGAGCTTTGTCTGCAAGAATAAACAAATCTTCTGTATTATTTTGTAAAACATAATTCAAATCCATCAAAAATGCTTCTTTGTTTTGCAAAATGAAATCAGCAATTTCTGGTGCTTCACCTAAAATATTTGTAAAAGGAAATTTTCCATCAGCAAAAAGTGATTCCAATTTCTTTTCTTCTTCTGTTTTACAAGATGCAGACAAAGTAACCATCAAAAACATCAATACCAAAACAAGTTTTGAAGTAAAATGAGAAAATTGTCTTTTAAAAGTCATGCTATACAACTTCCGTTACAGACTGAATAACTGGGAACATATCCAGAAATCCAGTGGATTCAATTGCTTTTCGTGCTGCACTCGAAGGACGCATAATATAAACTTTGTAGTTATGTTCTTCAGCATCATTGTAAGCAGCTAAGATAACACCGATTCCGGAAGAATCAATCTTGTTTGTTTCTGATAAATCCAAAACAAGATTTGTGTTTTTTACTAAAGCATAAACCTTAGTTTGAAAGTCTGTAAATGTATATGAGTTTATAGTACCAGCTACTTCAAGAAGAACATAGTTAGCACCTTTTTTTTCAACTAGTGTGACCTGATCCATCAATTTCCTCCATTAAACCTTAGGGTTCTTAAGATATTTAACTGCGATAACACTAAGGTCATCTTCCAATTCTTTTGAAGTAAATTCAAGAAGTTCTGAATGCAAGAATTTAGCCATTTTATCAGCAGGATATGCCATATTTTCGTGGATAGATTTTTGAACTCTATCCTTACCAAATGGTTCACCACGCAAAGATTCTGAATCAATAAGACCGTCAGTACAAGCAACGATAATATCGCCTGGGTTAAGTTTAACTTTCTTAACCTTAACAACCTTAGAAACATCTTTAACAAATCCTAAAACACGACCATCACCTTGAATTTCGATAACGTTGTTGTAAGCCTGGTTGTACATAAACAAAGCAGGAACACCACAGTTAATGTAGTACATTGTATTTTCTTTGAAGTCAACAAGAGCAAAAAGACCAGCCAAGAAAGTTCCTTTAGGAAGATTCATACGGATAAAGTAGTTAACTTTCTGAACAAGCTCTTTAAAATCCTTTGTTTCACCCAAGAAAGTACGGATAAGAGATTTCAAGATAACCATAGACATACTAGCATTAATACCTTTACCACTAACGTCTCCGATTACCATAATGTATCTATCTTCTGTAAGACGAATAAAGTCTACAAATTCACCACCAAGGTTGTGGGCAGAAACTGATATATATCCAACATCTACTTTAGGATTGTGGATAACGTCAATATTTTCCTGAATAGACTGAATAATTTGTCCAGACATCTGAAGCTCACGAATAACTGTACCAACAACAGATTCGTTTGCAATATTCTTCATGTAGTAACCAATAACAAAGAAGTATGAATACAAGTTCTGGAATGTTTCAAAGTCGTAATCAGAGTAAGCACCACCATTGCGTTTTGATCCTAAGAACAATACACCAAAAATATGACGACCTTCTCTAAGAAGAATCATTGCTTCACTCTTAGTTTTTTCAAACATTGACATCAATTCATTGTAAACACCTTGATAAACATGGTCTGATTCAACATGAGATTTGAAAACTACAGAACGGTTTGCATTTAACAAAAGATCAAATGCATTTGTATCAAGAGGAAATTCAATACTCATTCCTGTTGAACTATATACTGTAGAAAGATATCTTTCTTTCAACTCAATCATAATTTCTAATGATGAAGTATCCAATGTTTCTTGTAAAATATTTACTACGTTTTCTGTAACAACATCTGAAGATTCTTCAAAGTCAATATTTGCAAGTTTTTCTTCCAATCGACGAGAATATTTACTATCGTAATTTTTGTTTCTTCCCTTGATGAATTTTGCAAAATTATATCCAACTAAAAGAATTACCCAAACACCCAACAAGTAAAGAATTACATAATTTACAGGTCGTTCTGCTTTTAGAGGTAACAATACAGCAAATAACAAACCTGCTAAAATTGCTTCAAATAAGAAAGTATAGAAAAATCTACCTAATGAAACTAAAGTAGTTTTTACATCAAAAGATTCACCTAAAGTTACTGACTTATAAAGCATCAAAATCATCAATACAAGTCCTGCTGTAAACAATGTGTCGTACATTACAAAACTATCAAATGTTTTTGAAACCCAATAAAGAACCCCGAAAGAAGCCCAAACAATTAAAACACTTAATAGAGTAAAAAATGTTTGTTGTTTATAAACAACATTTGCACCAACAATCATTTTTACAAGCAAGGTTAAAGCACCGATAAAAGGTAATAATACGATAAATACTGCGTAGAAAACATCCATCCAAGTTAGAGGAGGCATACCTACGATTGTAATAGGAAGATTAAGAGCTTTTCCTTGAATAACCATTCCTGCACTTCTAGTAATACCAAATGACCCTAATTTGAAGAAAAGAATATATACACCAAGCCCTATAAAAACAATTTGAAATAATAATGTTAGAAAGTTTGTTTTATATTTAGGATACATCAAACAATACAAAGCAAAGTTTACAGAAAGTAACACTCCCATAAGTAATGTCAAAGTTCCCAAAACAGAAACTATCTTTACATTATTAAAGAACGAAACAGTGATAGAAATAGCATTAAACAAAGCAATTACACTTGTATACAAAGTTATGTTGATTAAAGGCTTAATTCTTCCATCATCTGTTTTAACATCAACCTTCATTGTAAACCAAATGAGGAAAACTGCAAACAAAATATTTAATAAAACAAAAATCATCTTTTACCTCTCAATCTTTGCAACAAGCATTGTTACGTCGTCACGAAGTTTTTTATCACCATTGTAAGTAAGAACAAGATTAGCAATATCATCAACAAATTGATGTGCAGATTTTGTTGCACTATTCATAAGAGTATCTGCATACAATTGTGTATTTCCAAGTTCTTCTCCACTTTCATCCATAACTTCAGAAACACCGTCAGAAGCCATAAGGATAACATCACCTTTATGAAGTGGATGTTCTGCAACTACCAACTCATCAAGTTCGATAATACCAACAACTGAACAGTTAGAAGTTAACTCTTTGATTTTATATCCATCACCTTGATTAGAAATAACAACAGGGTCTGACATTGAAGCATTGATATAACGAATACACATTTTTTGAGTATCAATAATACCGATAAATACAACAGTATATTTATCTTGCAAGTGCATTCCCTTGATAGCACGGTCGATAGCAGTAATTGTAGTTGCCAAATCTTCTGGATTCTGCATGATTTTTACTGTGTTCATAACCAAACCCATAACCAAAGCAGCAGCAAGACCTTTACCAGAAACGTCACCAAGCATTACAAGTGTTTTGTGTTCATCAATAGGAAGAACTGTATAATAGTCTCCAGATACGTTAACAAGAGGACGGAAATAAGCTGCAAAATCCATACCAGGAACATCAGGCATTTTATGAGGCAAGAATGAAACCTGAGTTTCAGCAAGCAAAGCCCATTCTTTTGAAAGTTCAGCAATTTCACTCAAATTTGCAATAGTTTTTCGTCTTTGCTCAAAACGGGCAAATTCATTTTCAAGCCATTTATAAATAATTGGGTCAAAAAGTTTTGTATAACGACAGAAAATATATAAATGCTTTTTACCATGTACTAAGAAAAATCCACGAGCATCTTTCATTGAAGAAACAATACCAAATTTACCATCAATAAAGAAAATTCCATCGTCCCAACGTTCTGAATAATTTAACTCAAGAGTATGAGTTGTTTCATCTGAACAAGTAATATGGTCAGGACTGTTATAAATTACATAGTTATTTTCTCTATCAATATATAAAACGGAACAGTCGCCCTTATCTTCAAGTTCTGTGTGAATTGCATCAATCAAATCATCAACTGTATAACTAAAACGCAATTTATTAATAAAAGATGTAAGAAGCGCTGTCTCTTTCGTTGTCATAGCTTTATCTTTTACTTTTGCAACCAAGGAATTTGTAACCTGCGCCCCGGCAATTTGCATAATAAGAAAAACAATAATACCTATAACGAGGGATGACAAAAATGAACCTTCAGGTAGTAACAATAAGGAAAGAAGAACAAATAGTATTCCCGTAATTATGTTAACGCCGAATACTACAAAACGTCTTTGAGCTTTATACATAAACAGTCCTCTAAAAAAAGTAGATGTATGTCAAAAGGATGACATATCTAGTTTATTATAACATAGCTTTTTAAAAATAGGTAGAAAAATTTGTCAAAAAAGTTAAAAAAGTTCAAAAATCCTGTGTTTTTAAAGCAAAAAAAAGGGATAAATTTTTGAAATTCATCCCTTGCTTATAAATTATTTTCCAATTTCAGATAATTTTATCAATTTTGGTGAAGTAGAAGCTCCTTCTAGTTTTTCTAATTCTTCATAAAGATTTTTCTCTTTTTGAGAAAGTCTTGAAGGAGTTTGAATAATAACTTTTATATACAAATCTCCTTTTTTGTTAGAATTTATAACAGGAACACCTTCATCTTTTAAGCGAAGCAATTTTCCATTTTGTATTCCTGCAGGAATTTTTACCTTAATTTTTCTACCATCAAGAGTAGTTACGAACAAATCTGTTCCAAGAGCAGCCTGTGGAACAGTTACAGGAATTGCACAATATAAATCTTGACCACTTCGTTCAAAACTTTCGTGTGGTTTAACATGAATAAATACGAATAAATCGCCTGGAGCACCACCATTTCTACCAACATTACCTTGTCGAGGGATTGCGATTCGTTTTCCATCGTCAACACCGGCTGGAATTGTAACGAGAATTTTTTTCTTTTTAGATTTTACACCAGTTCCAGAACAATCATTACAAGGATTATCAATTACAGAACCTGCACCATGACAAGCAGGACAAGGTTGTGCCACAGAGAAAAATCCAGCACTTCTACGAACTTGCCCCGTACCCTGACAAGTTGGACAAGTCTTTCTTGAAGCACCATTGGCACCACCTGTTCCATTACAAGAAGTACAAGATTCATCATGGTTAAAAGAAATTTCAGTTTTTGTTCCAAAAACAGCTTCTTGAAAAGAAATTTCTAAATCGTAGCGTAAATTTGCGCCTTGACCAGGTTCATTAGCTCTTGAACCACGACGACCACCGCCACCAAATATATTTTCAAAAACGCTACCAAAATCACCAAAAATATCATCAAAATCTCGGAAGTTACCGGCGTTAAAACCACCGCCACCACCGCCCATTCCGTCAAGACCTGCAAATCCATATTGGTCATAAATTTGGCGTTTTTCATCATCAGAAAGAACTTCGTAGGCTTCAGTTGCTTCCTTAAATTTTTCTTCAGCTTCTTTATTTCCCGGATTTTTATCAGGATGATATTGGATAGCTAATTTTCTGTAACCTTTCTTAATTTCATCTTTAGTTGCACTTTTTTGTACACCTAAAACCTCATAATAATCTCGTTTTGCCATTTATAAAAACCTTCTAATAATAAGGATTATTTTTAATATATCATAAAAAAAGCATAAAATACAAGCAATAAAAGCAAAGCCACAGTAAATCAGTACAGGTTTTAATTTCCTATCTGACACTGTGGCTTAAAAATCTAATTTGAAATCAAATTATTTATCATCATCAACTACTTCGTAGTCAACATCGTCAGCAGTACCCTTTGATGGTCCTGCTGAAGCGCCTGCATCAGCTCCACCCATATCTGGTCCTGCTTGACCATTTGCAGCTTGTTGTTTGTAAACTTCTTCTGCAATTTTGTATGAAGCTTGTTTTAATTCTTCAGTTTTTGCTTTGATTTCTTCTGTATTGTCTGATTCCAAAGCCTTTTTAAGAGCAGCAACTGCATCTTCAATTTGTTGTTTATCAGCAGCAGAAACTTTATCACCTAAATCTTTAAGTGTTTTTTCTGTTGCATAAACCATTGAGTCAGCTTCGTTACGAACATCTACTCTTTCTCTTTCTTTTTTATCAGCAGCAGCATTTGCTTCAGCTTCTTTAACCATTCGGTCAATTTCACTTTCACTTAAACCACTTGAAGATTCAATTCTTACACTTTGTTCTTTTCCAGTTCCCAAGTCTTTTGCAGAAACGTGAACAATACCGTTTGCATCAATATCGAATGTAACTTCAATTTGAGGAACTCCACGAGGTGCAGCTGGAATACCAACTAAGTCGAATCTACCTAAAGTTCTGTTTTGAGCAGCCATTTCTCGTTCACCTTGAAGAACGTGAATTGATACAGCTGTTTGTCCGTCTGCAGCAGTTGAGAAAATTTGACTTTTCTTTGTAGGAATTGTTGTGTTTCTTGGAATAAGTTTTGTGAAAACTGCACCCATTGTTTCAATTCCCAAAGAAAGAGGAGTAACATCAAGAAGAAGAACATCTTTAACATCACCACCAAGGATACCACCTTGAATTGCAGCACCGATTGCAACTGCTTCGTCTGGGTTTACACCTTTTGAACCGTCTTTTCCAAAAACTTCTTTTACAACTTGAAGAACTTTTGGCATACGAGTTGATCCACCAACAAGCAATACTTCGTCAATTTGGTCTGGAGTAACACCAGCGTCAGCAAGAGCTTTGCGACATGGTTCTTTTGTTTTTTCAAAAAGGTCGTCACACATTTGTTCAAATTTTGCTCTTGTTAAAGATTTTTGAAGGTGTTTTGGCCCTGTTGCATCAGCTGTAATAAATGGAAGATTGATTTCTGTTGAAGATTGTGCAGAAAGTTCAATCTTTGCTTTTTCAGCAGCTTCTCTTAAGCGTTGTAAAGCCATTCTGTCTTGTGATAAATCAATTCCTGTATCAGCTTTAAATTCATCAATCAACCAGTTGATAATTCGGCGGTCAAAGTCATCTCCACCAAGGTGAGTATCACCGTTTGTTGATTTTACTTCAAATACACCATCCCCAAGTTCAAGAATAGAAATATCGAATGTACCACCACCAAGGTCGTAAACAG
Source organism: Treponemataceae bacterium (assembly GCA_036307825.1). GTDB lineage: Bacteria > Spirochaetota > Spirochaetia > Treponematales > Treponemataceae > RGIG9060. The sequence goes on from JAXJWW010000105.1 coordinate 14,692, forward strand.
CAATCATTTTTTCTGATTTTTGGTCTTTGTTAAAACCGTAAGCAAGAGATGCTGCTGTTGGTTCGTTGATAATTCGTTTTACATCCAAACCTGCAATTTTACCAGCATCTTTTGTTGCTTGGCGTTGTGCGTCATTGAAATATGCAGGAACTGTGATAACAGCTTCTGTAACTTCTTCTCCAAGATAATCTTCTGCTGTTTTCTTCATTTTTTGAAGAATGAAAGCACTAATTTCTTGTGTAGAATATTTTTTTCCGTCTACATCGATTCTTAAATCATCGTTTCCGTAAGGTTCTACATGATATGGAACAAGTTTTGCTTCTCCAGTAAGTTCGTTGTATCTATGTCCGATAAAACGCTTAATTGAGTAAATTGTATTTTCTGGATTTGTTACCATTTGGTTTTTAGCTGGTTGCCCAACAATTCTTTCGCCTTTTGCTGTAAAAGCTACGATAGAAGGAGTTGTTCTTCCTCCTTCAGAGTTTTGAATAACAACAGGTTCTCCACCTTCCATAACTGCAACACATGAGTTTGTTGTTCCTAAGTCAATACCAATAATCTTTCCCATAATATCTCCTATTGTAAATTTATGAAGAAAACTTCAGTTTTCGAATAAATTTGCAAGTTGCTGTTTCGAACATTGAGAGAAACAGCAGTAAATATACAAGTTTGCTATGCAAACTTGAAATGAAATGTGAAGCACTACTTGTGCGTAACATTTCATTAAATCTCCTATTAAAAATTTGTGAGGAATTTTCAAATTCCGAACAAATCTTTTAAGATGTCGTTTCGTAATGCAATGAGAAACGACAGTATATCTACAAGTTTGCTATGCAAACTTGAAATGAAATGTGAAGCACTATTTGTGCGTAACATTTCATTATTTCTCCTAATTAAAAGTTTGCTATGCAAACTATAAATTTTTATTCAGTTACACTTCCGTCTGGCATGTGTACCATAACTTTTGCTGGTCGTAAAATACGATCTTTTAGCATATATCCTTTCAAGTAAACTTCTGCACAAACTGGCTCTTTTACCGGAGCAGGATTACTTGCGAGTGCTTCATGTTTATCGTGGTCGTAAGCATCACCTTTTTCACCAAATCCAACAAGATTATACTTGTTTTCTAACATACTACGAAGTTGTTTTTGGATAAGACTTACGCCTTCAACTAAAGCAGCAGCACCATCAGCACCTTTTGTATCAGCCGCAGCAGCTAAAGCTCTGTCTAAATCGTCAAGAGAAGAAAGCAAATCTGATAAAAGGTTTGCGTTTGCATAATCAAAAGCTTCTTGCTTCTCTTTAATCATTCGTTTTCGATAATTATCAAAATCTGCACACTTTCTTAAATATTGATCTTTTAATTGTGCAATTTGATTTTCTGCCTCTGCTAATTTTTCTTCTACAGTTGGCTCTTTTTCAGTTTCTGGATTTTCAGTTCCAGTTGATTCACAAGATTCCGCAGTTTCATTTTCTGTTACTACATTTTCAACTTGTTCTTTTGTATTTTCGTTTTCTTTATCCATACTTTGAAGATAATATTATAGGAAACAATCGTCAATAAAATAATTAAAAAATTTTGCTTTTTTTTACTTTTTTTTGCATTTTTTTACAAAATTTCGTAATTTGGCCCAAAATCAGTTAAAAAAATTCTTACATTATGATTTTCAAGGCAAACTTCTTCGGTAAATTTGATTAAATCCATGGCGATTGGACTTAAAATATCTTCTGGATGATAAGAAAGTTCTAAAGTTGATTCTTCTCCTTCAAAAACACAACGAGAAAAAGCACCATGAAGACAAACTAAATCTTTTAATGGAAAGAAAATTGAATGCAAATGTTTTTCTTCACATTTTAATTTTAAGAAGAGTAATTGCATTTTTTCAATTTCTTGATGATTTACATTTTCTGGTAAAAAATTAGATTCTTTTGAACAATTATTGCATCGTTGCCATTCTGCAAAATCAGCAAAAAACTGAGAAGGTCGTAAACGCAAAGACTGAAGAATAGCCAAAAACCAAGGAACTGCACGACCAACAGAATAAAAAACTTCCATTGCAAAAGAAAGTTCTTGAATTTTTTTTATATCTTGAGTTGAAAGTTTATCAGAAGGTTTTAAGTTTTGAGTTTCGATATAAATATGATTAGGATAATAAGAAATTGCTTCATCTAAAGCATTTTTAAAACCTTTTATTGTTGGAAAATTTACAGAATCAATATTGAAACCCAAAACCAAGCCATAATCATTTAGCAATCGGATTTTTTTGCTAAAAAATTTGCGTTTTTCGTTCAAAAAATCACTTAAAAAATCAATTTGCAAAGTACACGCAATTAAAGAAAGATTTTCTACAATTTCTTTATCAATTATTGAAGGAGAAAGATAAAATGTAAAATGTACATCGGGAACTTGTTTTTCAATCAATTTTACAAGATTTATAAATCTTGCTTTGTTAGAAAAAAAATCTTCATCAGAAATTGTTACTTGCTGAATATTTTTTTCTAACAAAAACTTTGGATTTTTTTCAAGTTCTAAAAGTGAAAAACTTAAATCTTCCATAAAAAACTAAAACCAATCAAATTTTATAAAAGAGGAATTCCTGCTTTTTTGCAATCTTCAATCATTTGCTCTGGCCAAGCACTAACTTGAGTTTCGCCAATGTGAGCTTTTCTAAGAAGATACATACAAAGACGAGATTGTCCAATTCCTCCACCCATTGTAAAAGCAAGTTCACCTTTCAAAAGTTTTGAGTGGAATTGTAATTCTGCCCTTTCCATACAATTTCGTTGTTCAAGCTGAGCCTTCAAAGATTCAGGTGAAACTCTGATTCCCATTGATGAAAGTTCAAAAGCAAAATTCAAAACAGGATTCCAAACAAGTAAATCTCCGTTCAAACCACGATGACCATCACCTGTTTCTGTAATCCAATCATCGTAGTCTGGAGCACGCCCATCGTGAATTGTGCCATCTTCAAATTGTCCACCAATTCCGATAATGAAAACTGCACCATATTCTTTTGCAGCTAAATTTTCTCGTTCTTTTGCAGAAAGATTTGGATACTTTTTGTACAAATCATCTGCATAAATAAATGTAATTTCTTCAGGTAAAACAGGAGCTAATGCAGGATATCTATCGTACAAGAAAAATTCTGTGCGTTTAATACAACGATAAATCTTTTTTACAACATCTTTCAAAAAAGGAACAGTTCTGTCGTTTTCATTAAGAACCATTTCCCAGTCCCACTGATCAACATACAAAGAATGAATATTATCTAATTCTTCGTCTGCTCGAATTGCGTTCATATCGGTATAAATTCCAAAGCCAGAAGCAAGGTTCAAATCTGTTACTTTTACACGCTTCCATTTTGCTAAAGAATGTACGATTTCAAGAACAGTTTCGTTCATATCTTTTACAGGGAACGAAACAGGACGCTCAATTCCGTTCAAATCATCATTGAGACCAATTCCTCGTTTTACAAACAAGGGAGCAGTAACTCGAGTAAGATTTAACTCTGTAGATAATGCTAATTGAAAAAAATCTTTTATTGCAACAATTGCATGTTCTGTTTCTTTTACAGATAAAATTGATTTATAACCATCCGGTTTTATGAGTTTAGACATATTAATAAAAATCCTCTGTGTTTATGTATATCACATTAAGGCATTTCAGTCCATAACACTGTGCGACTACGACCAGAATTTTTTGCAGCAAACAAGGCTTTATCAGCATTTTGCATAACAGAACTCATATCAGTTTTATCTTCTACAACAAAGTTAGAACAAATTCCAGCACTAAAATTTAGATAATGCTCTTTAGGAACATCTAATTTTATACCCAAACGTTTTTCTAAAACAGGTAAGAAATAATTTGCATTTTCTAGACCTTCTCTCAATCTTTCTGAAGCGCGCAAAGCTTCTTCATCTGTTGTATTTGGAAGAAGAATTACAAATTCGTCCCCTCCAAAACGAGAAATAAAATCAACACGACGATAAATATGTTGTAATAAATCAGAAAATTCTGCAATGAGAATATCCCCTGCTTCGTGACCATAATTATCATTGTAATATTTAAAGTGATCTAAATCGATAAAAGTAACCGAAGTTTGAAAGTGCGCAGAATGTTTTCCTTGATAACGACGAATCATTTCACTTTCTGTAGAAAGTTTTTCTTGTAAAGCACGGCGATTTTTCAATTTTGAAAGTTGATCCATTGAAGAAATCATCAAAAGGTGTTCATTTTGATTAAGAATTGTAAGCTGTGAAGAAAGGGAAGAAAGTCCTACACTTAAAATATTTATATCTTCCATTGAGTAGGTTTTTGTCTTGGTAAGATTAATAATTACCCCACCAATAAAATCAAACTTTGACAAATTAAAAAATAAAGAATTATCATCACATTTAATAAATTTTTCTGAATAGTTTGGAACCATATCTACATATTTTTCCCAATCTTCTGAGTCAAGGAAAATCGTATCATCTTTTGAAATTGAAGCAATCAAATCCCAATCATCATTGACTTTTTCTGCAATATAAATTGAATCGCATAACATATATTCAAAAATTGATTGAGCTACATCAACCACATACTCTTCTCTACTTTTCGAAACAGAAGCTAAATCAGTTAGCTTATTCAAAAATAATGAATCCCGAACTCGTTTATGTAAAGTATTTAATAACTGTTCTCGTGATGCTAATTCCTCCAAATGAGCTAAATTAACATTCAAATTGTCGCAAGAAATTAAATCAATATTATATTGTCCTAAGGGAACTTTACTCAAATAATCAATATAAAAAACTAAAGAATGTTTTTTAGAAATTTCCATGGCTAAATCTTGATATTTTTTTGCTTCATCAAGATAATTTTTTTTGTATAAACTATTTGCAAATTGAAAATAAATAAATGCAACTTGATGAATCTGACTAGCAAAATCAGTTTCAATATTTTTTGCAGCTTTATAAATCAATTCTGTGGCATTAGAAATATCACCTTCTTCCAAAGAAATCATACCTTGAATAAAGGGGAACATAGCTTTGAAATTATCAGAAATCAACAATTGAGATTCGATAAGATTTCGATAAGCTAATCTTGCTTGAGAAATTCTTCCTAAAAATATATCGCATATAATTTTTTGAAATAAAATATCATTCAAGGGACAGAAAATAAATTCTTTTAAATCAAAAAGTTTGCAAATTTTTACCAAAAGAACAAAGATTTCTTGAGCTCGTTTAAAATGATTCATATAAATTAGTGAAAACGCAATATTCTTTAGTGTACATAAAATTTCTGAGTAATCTTTGATTTCTACTAATTTATCTACAAAGGAATTTCCAATATCATAAGATTTTAGAAAGTTCCCTCTTAAAAAATACTCATAAGAAATTCCGTTTTTTATTTTGATAATTGAAGGAGTTTCGCCAATATTACATCGAATCTCTTCAGCTTTGTGATAATTTTCAAATGATTCTTCAGTCTTTCCTGCTACAGCAAGAATAATTCCTTTCCAGTGATGTGCTAAAGACAAGGCAAATTCATTATTTAGTTCTTTTGCTAACTGATATGAACTTTCTACAGTTTCTAATTGATTAAGCAAACGCTCCCTATTATCTTTTATGGATTTTGGAAAAACAAAGACAGTACTAATATAATTGTTAGGAAGATTATCTTTTAATAAATTTAATATTTTATAATATTCTTCTTCAACTCGTTGTGAATCATTTTTTTGAATTATTAAATAATAAATCATTGAAGATAAAATATACCAAACAGATTGCTTTCCAGAAAAACTCTTATTTCTAACAATAGTGACATACTTAAGAGCATCCTGAAAAGCACTTTTAGCATATAAAAGTTGCGCCATAAAAAAATAGACTTCATCATCAATCTCTTCTTTTGAATCTTCTTCTAAAATCAAATCCATCAAATTTGCTCCGTCATCAAGACGATTTGAATACAAATAAAGAAGTGATATCAAAAGATAAATCTTTCGAATTTGTGGAACAGAATAGTTATAAGAAATTGCATCTTTAAGATATTTTTCTGCAACAGCAATTCCACCTGTTAAAGATAAGAAATTTATACTATCAGTAAAAAAATTATACAAAGTTTCAAAAGGAACAATATACGACTTTCTTACCAAAATTGGATTATCTAATACTGTTTCATCATAAGAATTTTCTACATTTGATAAATCAAAATAATTATTTTTTTCGGAAATTTCAGAAAAGAAAGTATTTGATTCATAATCAAAGCCTGCCTCAAGAAAATTAAAACAGAACAAAAATTTAGATTTTAGATTTTTGTTATTTTCTAATAATTTTATAAGTGAAATTGATTCTTCTTTCAATTCCTGGGAATTTAAAATAATAATCGGTTTTGTAATATAATTTTCAATTAACTCAAGAACAGTCTGTATACATCGCTTTTTTTCGTAAAAAAGCTCTTCCATTATTATAACATCTTGTCTAAACTCAGTTTTTCCTTTTGTAAAATATGAAACAAAACTTTCATTTTGCAAAGAATATGTATAGGGTTCAACTTTTTCTTTTGTTAACTCTTGAGATTTTAAAACATCCATAAAAGGAGCAATAGGCGAGAATCTAATCTTAGGATTCTTTAAATCAACTATAATCCAATCATTTTTTTCATAAATCGAAAACATCTTCATGGATTTTGCATTCAAAGACAAATAACGAACAACATCATTAGAATCATTTATAAATTCAGTTACAATATTATTTAACTCATCGACTATCATACAAGTATATTGTACACCTATTTTTTTTAGAACACAAACAAAAAAAATGTAAATTTATGGTAGTCTTATTTTATTAAATTCAAAAATGAAATTGCTTCTTGAATTTTTTCTTTTAACTGCCATGGTGTGTTTACAATCAACATTCCAGAACCATAAAATCCCATTTCTTTTTCTGGAGAATCAACAAGAAATTCAAAATTATCAATTTGAACCTCTTTATCTTTTGCAAGTCTTTCAACGCCACAAATGATTTTATCAATCATCATTTCGCATTCGGATTTTCGATGCTTTAATAAAGGATACCAAAGACACAAAACACCTACATTCCACTTTTTATGGCACAAAATAAGTGAATCTGCAACGTTTTCGTAATCAGAAACAACTTCGTAACTTGGATCCATCAATAAAAATCCACGTTTAATTGTGGGAGGAACAAGAGCTTTTAAATTTTCAAATGAATTTTGATGTAAAATTGTTACACGAGAATCTTTTATATTCGATTTTAAAATTTCAATTTCTGTATTGTGAAGTTCAAATAAAAATTCTTTATCACCAGAACGCAAAAATTTTCTAATAATTTCCGGAGAACCTGGATATTGATTATTGTCTAAATAAGGTTTTACAAAATCGACATAATTCCTAAGCAATTCAGGAAGTTCAGCATAATTTTCTGAATTAAGTTGTGAAATATTTTTATAAAGTGATAAAATACCACTTTGATTTTCGCCAGTTTTTAGGGCTTTTTCATCATCAAGTGAATAAAGACCTGCTCCTGCGTGAGTATCAATGGCTGTAAAATTTTTGTCCTTTTTTACCATTGATTCTAAAACACCCACAAGACAAATATGCTTTAAAATATCTGCGTGATTTCCTGCATGAAAGGCATGACGATAACTTAACATAAAATTTTCAAACTAGAGAACACTTTGTAAAAACTGCTTTGTTCTTTCATTTTGTGGATTTTCAAAAATCTGTTCCGGAGTTCCTTCTTCAAGAACAACACCGTCATACATAAAAAGAACTCTATCAGCAACTTTTCGAGCAAAACCCATTTCGTGAGTTACAACAACCATTGTCATTCCGATATCTGCCAACTGTTCCATAACAGCTAGAACTTCTCCAACCATTTCTGGATCTAAAGCAGAGGTAGGTTCGTCAAAAAGCATAACTTCAGGCTCCATTGCCAAAGAACGAACAATTGCAATTCGCTGTTTTTGTCCACCAGAAAGTGTTGAAGGATAAACATCTGCTTTATCCCTAAGTCCGATTTTATCTAAAAGTCTATAAGCATCTTCTTGAGCTTGTTCTTTTGTTTTTAATTTCAATGTTAAAGGTGCAAGTGTGATATTTTCTAAAACTGTAAGATGAGGGAATAAATTAAAATGTTGAAAAACCATTCCCATCTTTTGACGAATTTTGTTTATATCATTTTTTTTATCAAGAATATCAATACCGTCAATATAGATTTCGCCAGAATCTGGAGTTTCTAAAAGATTTAAACAACGTAAGTATGTACTTTTTCCAGAACCAGATGGTCCGATAATAACAACTTTTTCGCCTTTATTAATAGACTGAGAAACGCCTTTTAAGACCTTTAAATCACCAAAATTTTTTTTCAAATTTCTAGTTTCTATCACTTTTAGCCAACCTTTTTTCTAGAATTGCAAATAATTTTGTAAGTCCTAAAGTTAAACATAGATAAATTACAGCACATGTTAACAATGGAATCCATGCATTATAAGTTGCGTTTCTAATCATATCACCTGATTTTGTTAAATCTGTTACTGCGATAAAACTTGCAACAGAAGTTTCTTTTATAAGAACAATAAATTCGCTTGTGTATGTAGGAAGCGCTGTTTTTATCGCTTGAGGTAATACAATTTTTATTAAAGTTTGAGCCTTGCTTAATCCTAAAGAACGCCCTGCTTCAGTTTGTCCAATATCAACACCTTGAATACCAGCCCTAAAGATTTCTGTACAATAAGCTCCAGAGTTTATTCCGTAAGCTAAAATTGCAACAAAAAGTCTATCTAAACCTAATGGCGCAAAAACAACAAAGTAAAAAATCATCAACTGAGTTGCTAAAGGAATCCCACGAATTACAGTTGTATAAAAATTTGCAATTCCACGCAAAATCTTACTGGAAGAAATTTTAAATAAAGCAAAAATACATCCCAAAACTGTACCGATTAGAATTGCACAAATTGCAATCAACACGGTAACACCAAGTCCTTGCAAAATGAGAACCCATCTGTCGCCAGAAATCATAGTGTCATAAAAGGATTGAAACACGATATTCTCCACTTGATTAATAAAACTTAAACTCTATATTAAAAAAGTTTTTGTTACTTATAAAAATAAATTTTGGGCAATCCAATTCAAATTGAGAAATAGACTGCCCATAAAACTAGAACATCTTACAAAACTCATCTAATTTTTGCAAGATACCCGTTAGTATAAAATTATTTTTTAATAATAATTACTTGTTCTGATTCAAAATATGGAACAGAAAAATCTACATTCTTTTTGCGTTCTTCTGTTACAGACATACCAGCTGCAATAAAGTCGATAGCACCAGAAGCAAGAGCAGGAATAAGACTATCAAAAGCCATATCTACAACTTCAAGTTTTGCACCTGCACCTTGAGCAATCTTTTGTCCCATTGTAATATCAAATCCTACAATTTTTGCACCTTCAACATATTCAAATGGTGGGAATGCAGCATTTGTTCCAAGTTTCAATGTTTTATCACCTGTCAATTCTAAATCAGCAGGAATAACAATTTGACCATCGATTGGCATAAAAGAAGCAACTAATTTTTCATAGTCACCATTTTCTTTCATTTCTGAAATTGTCTTATTGATAGAATCAACTAATTCAGAATTTCCTTTTTTAATAGCGATTGCATATTCTTCTTTTGCAAATTTATCTTTTACAATTTCAAGTTTCTTATTTTTTGCAACAATTTCTTTTGCAGGAAGTTCATCAAGAACAACAGCGTCAATTGCACCATTCATAAGATCCATTGCTGCATCAATTCCTGTTTTAAAAGATACAACTGTTGCACCTTCAACATTATCTGTTACCCACCATTCACCTGTAGTTCCAGCTTGAACACCAATTTTTTTACCTACCAAATCAGCTGCACTATTGATAACTACTTTTTCTTTTTTAGCACAACTTGTTACACCAAAAACTAAAACTAAAGCAAGTAAAATTGTAATAATTTTCTTCATAAAAAATCTCCTTTGTAAAACTATACATAATGATTATAGCATAGAAAAACAATATTGTATATAACAAAAAAAAAGCCCCTAACAAAAAGCTTGCTAGGGGCGTGATTGAGGGTTAAGTAATTTAAATTACACTATTCTGATTCTGTTTGTGCAATTTTTACTTGAACAGAATTGCTTTCAGTTTTGAAGGTAATAGTATATGAAGTGCCATTTTCAAGTCCATAAACATCGATATTATAGTCAAACTTTGAGTCACAATTCCTATAATCATCAAAATAAGTTAACTGACAACAACCAAAAGCTGTTTCATCCAAAGCACTATTTGGTCTTAGTTTAAATGCAACTTGTCCATCACGTGTTTCCCATATTCCAGTCATATCTGTTGAATAAGTAAATGTATATGAGTAAGTATTATCATCAATTTTTGTTAATGATTCACCATTATTATAAGTCATATTTCCAATAATATCTGCATTTGTAAATACATCCAAATATTGAGCATATAACGAAGTATATTGTGAAGAAGCATATTCTATTCTTTCACCTTTTTCATTATACCAACCTGTAAAAATATGTCCGTCTTTTGAAGGTTGTTCACAATTTATCCAATGCCCCTCTGGCATCTGATAAACTAGAGTATCAGAACCATCCCCGAAGGTACCGCCGTCAGCATTCAAGGTTAGAGATATATATACATATGGTATAAATGTAGTTTTTACATAAACAGTTGTGTCTTCCATCAAAGGTGAATGCCAATAAATTTCATTACCCGCTTCATCACAGAAGGAATAGTTATAATAACCATCTTCTGAAGATTCGATACAAAGCCCAAAACAGTTTCCAATGTCATTTAATGTTTGCCCTGTTGTAAATGGAATTTTTAATTCTCCATATGGTATTCCATCTGTTTTTCCATATTCTTCTTCATATTTAACAAACCAACTGTTTTCATCACTAATAAGAGTTAATGTATGTTCTCGTATTTCAGCCCATTTTGCGTAAACAGTTATTTTACCAAATGGAATTCTATCAACAAAATCATCACCATCTTTTGTTAATGTCCAACCAACAAAAGCAAAGCCATCTTTTGTTGGATTTTCCAATTTAAGTTCATGTTGATAAAGATACCACAGCTCCCATCCATCATAATTACCATATGAATCTTCTAGGTAACTTGTAGTAGAACCACCATTTAAATCAAATGATATTGTTGGTTCTGGTAAAACAAGGTTAAAATCGTAATATTCACCTGAGCTATATTCATTAGGTAAATTGTATTTTAACTCACCTGCACCAAACCAATCCTTTTCATTTACCATGAATTTAAATGTAGGCCATTTGTCATAAATATCATTCGTATTCAAAGTAATTGAGTAATTACCATCTGTATCTTTTGTGAGCTTATTTACATCATGGCATTCCCATCCACCATCTGTAAACTCAGCCATTAAATGTACTGATTGAATATCAGTTAGGCAACCATTATAGTTATTATAATCATTTGGTCTAAAAGTAAATGTAACTTTACTCAAATCTTCGCTAATTTTGAAAGGAAGAAGATCATCTTTTAACATCCATTTTGCGTAAAGTATTCTTTCTTCGCTTGGTACTTTTGTAACAAACTCATTCCCACCAGGAGTCAATGTCCAACCGATACAAAGATATTCGTCTGTTTCTGGTAAATCCATACTAGTAAGATCTGACTCTTCTAATAAGTACATTACTCCAGATTCGTTCATAATAACATTTCCATCAAATGTTATTGGTACATATTTTTTATATAAAGTATTAAGTGTTGTGTCTTCGTAAAGTGTTATTTGGTTAAAATTAGATTCATCAATTTTACATCCTTCTGAATCAATAAAACACCATGGATAGTAGTAAACACCGTCTTTTATGTATGAATATTTTAGAGAACCACCAATAGAATACTTATCATTATCTGTAAAAAGTGTCCAATCATCAAAATCATTTGAGTCAAAAATTTCAGCTAAAGTTGTACCTGCAGAAAACTCGTAACTATGAGTTTTGATTCTATCATTTAATTCAGACCAGAAATATCCATCACCTGCATTCAAGGTAAGAGTTAATTTTTCGTTACTTGGATTTACACAAGCTTGGATTGCTTTTTGGCGTACTGTAAAAAAGTTATTTTTTCCAGGTGTATAAATTGTATATGGAATATAAGGTGTACCCCAGGAAGCAGGTTTATCTTCAAGTTTGCTATAATATGCTAAATCATCACTTGCAATATGGTCTTTAATCATATTATGCCATTTAGTAATTTGAGCAATACTTTTATCATCATCAAAGTAACTATCTTCATTTGAATAGTCAACAAGATATTTTTTGTAAGCTTCCATGTATTCTGGAACTTGTAAGATTTTTTGAATTAAAGGGCGTTGGCCATCTGTTAAACTTCCCCACTCTAATGGATTTTTTGTTCCAGCATTTGTCTCACATCCGTTTGTTCCAAGAATATTGTCATAATCGTAAGGAATAAAATATGCTTTTCCGCCTTTATCAAAATAGAAATAGTAGTTATTTTTATTTACCCAATAATCATCCCACATACCTAAAATTACATTGATTGCATAAGTACGAAGGAATAAATCTCCATCCATCTTTTCTGTGTAGAAAGTTTTGATAGTTTGGATATCTGCTTCATCATTATTACCATCTGTACAATTAGGAAGATTATTCAATTCTTCCATAAAATCAAGAAGTTGAGTTTTACCTTCTTCTAGTTCATTATCACCTTTATAGTCATAATCATAAGTAGTTCTGTTAAATTTAGTAATTTTACCTTCTTCATCAAATTCAAATTCAACTTCCTCTTCACCAATTGAAAATGCATTTGATTTTACAAAGTCTGCACCATTGATCTGCCAAAGACATTTCAAAAGGTTTCCTTTGTTACTTTGTAAATTTCCGCCACCTTCTTCTTCAGTGCGTTCTTTTAAAAATTGCTTTTTAATTTCTTCAATCATTCCGTAAACACCGTAGTTTACAGTTTCAAATTCAGTTTTATCGCCGTCTTTATCTAAGTCCAAATCGTCAATAATCTGAATTTTTAAAGTTGTGTAAGCAGCACGAGGTGCAATCCAAATTCCGTTTTTACGGAAAAGGTTGTATCCATAAATTTCTCGAGCATAAGTTGAATCGTTATTTGCTCTTTTTAGGATAATTCCCTTCATTGAATCAGCAAGCTTTTTATCATCATCTGTCCATTCTTCAAAATCTAAAGCAAAGTGAGCTTGAACATATTTTCCGTTTGTTCCGTCTGCATTTTTTTCTTGAGGACGAATACGGCTTGTATTTCCTCGGATTCTAAATCCAATATCATTGAAAAACCATTCTTTATTATCTTTTGTAAAATAAAATCCCTTTGCATGAACACTTTCTTCGTGTTTTAAGTCATAATCACAATATTCAAGATGTCTGTTCCATTCAGAACGATCAAAAACTAAAACAAGTTCACCAAGTACATCAGGATTAAAAATTGTATCTAATGCTTCTGTGCGAGTATCATATTCTGGATTCATTTCTTCATCAAACAAGAACAATTTATTTTCAACAGGAGGGTGTGTTGTTCCACCTGTACCTTCATTACCGCCTGTACCAGAGTTTCCACCAGTACCAGTATTGCCACCAGTACTTCCATTACCACCTGTGCCAGTATTATCTCCAGTACCTGTATTACCACCACTGCCAGTGTTGCCACCGTTTTCAGTGCCTGAATTTCCTGGACCAGTAGGATCACTAGGCTCTACAGTCGGCTTACATCCTACAAAAAACAAAATTCCTAGAACAGTCATACAACACAATAAAACTGTTAGGAATCTCTTTGCAAAGTTTTGATTCATTTTACTCCCCTTTATACAAAAAAATTTTGTGAAACTTCACACAATATTTTAGTATACAGGAATTTTCCCCCCCCGGTCAACTATGAATTTTACTATTATTCACATTTTTATTTTTTTACTATTAACATCGTTTTAAAATTTTTATTCACCTTGTAAAATAATACTAATATCCACAGAACATGAACGACCTTTTGAATCAATTACGGTAATTTCGTGATTTCCTAAAGGTGCAAACCATTCGTAAACTTGCTTTGGATGAGTTCGAGCAATAAAATCAGAATTGCAAAACCACATAAGTTCATTTGAGTCTGCATCACAGGTTGCTTCTAGAACAATTTTGTTTCGACTTTCATTTTTTGTTCTATATACATAATCTGTTCCAGTCATTGGAGATAAAATTTGCGGAGGAAAGCCACTTTGTCTATTCATAATATTTAAGTCATCAGGTGGATATGTTGGAGGAATCAATCGAGGCAAACCTGCTTGCTCAAAAGATTTTTGTAAATCACTAGGCCAAAATTCACGAACAACAGTTTTTGTGTAAGGCATATCTACTTCATCAGTACGATATCCAGTTCGTAAATCGATGTTTATCTTTCTGTGAATTTTACATTTTTCAATTGGAGAAACTCCGGGAATAAAATAAGTGCTTTCAAGTTTTGGGCAATTTTCATTTGGAATACTTCCCGAAACTTCACAAACGTCAATTTGAGTAACCTTGCGAGGTTTCCAATCCACAAGAAGCATTTTTGATTTATCCATTTGCGATAAAATTGAATATGCAATTTCAAAAAATAATGGAGCAGACATTCGTCTACCTAAAAAAGCATTATTCCCTTGTCCATTAAAATTTCCAATCCAAATACACAAAACATATTTATCAAAAATTCCAACTGTCCAACTATCTTTAAATCCAATTGAAGTTCCTGTTTTATATCCGATTGGAATATTTTTTAATTCTCTAGGAATTGATTCTACAGGAGGAATATTTGCTTCTAACATTTTTCTAACAATAAAGGCACTTTCTTGAGTTAACAATTTTTTTTCTAAAGAAGTATCGATTAAATCTTTTGTTGCAAAAGTTTCTTTATAAAAATTTATATTTTTGTAAATTCCATTATTAGCAAGCATGGCATAAAGTTTTGCTAATTCCAACATTGAAACTTCTGCACTTCCAAGAACAATTGAAAGTCCGTAGTGCTCTTTGTTTTTTAAATCAGAAATTTTTGCCTGTTTCAAAAAATCATACAAATCAGGATTTGAAATTTGTTGTGCAAGACTAACTGCTGGAATATTACGACTATCTGCTAAGGCATACCATGCTTTTACTGGACCTTTAAAAGTGCTTCCGTAATTATCAGGAGCATATTCATTAAAGACTTGAGGAGTATCTTTTAACATTGTACTATAATGAATCAAACCTTGTTCAAGTGCAAGTGCATAAATAAATGGTTTTAAAGTTGAACCCGGAGAACGCTTTGCAGTTGTAATATTTACTTGTCCTTGAATTTCGTCGCTGTAAAAATTTGCAGAGCCAACATTCGCAACAACTTCCATTGTTTCCCAATCTAACAAAAGCAATCCACCATTTGAAACACCAAAAGAATTATACTTTTGAATATGTGAAGTTAAAAATTCTTCACATTGTTTTTGCAATTCTAAATCGATAGTTGTTTTTTTTACTCGTCGAATTTTCTTTTCATCTTTTAAAATTTGTTTTTCATTTTGAGAAAGCATTTGTGTAAAGTGAATTGCTTCATTTGGAAATTCACAAAGTGTATTTATTCTCATGTTCATGTAAATTCTTTTATCTTCATCTTCTGGATGATTTTGAACCCAACTTTCAAACAAAACTTTTCTTGCATTTATAAGTTCAATAGGAGTATTAAATTTTTGTGGTGAACGCTTTGTTGGATTTTGAGGTAAAACACAAAGCATAATATTTTCTGAAAGTGAAAGTTCAGTAATTGATTTTCCAAAATAATACCAAGAGGCACTTTCAAAGCCTTCGATATTTTTTCCACAAGGAGCAAGATTTACATAAGCGTCTAAAATATCTTGTTTAGAAAAACACAAATCTAAATACAGCGCTAAAAAAATTTGCTTGATTTTTCCAAAAATATTTTTTGTGTACAAATTATATTTTAATTTTGCAACTTGCATTGTAATTGTACTTGCACCAATGCGCCGAGATTTTTTTATATAAGTTTCATTGAAAGCTTTAAAAATTGAAACAAGATTTATTCCATTGTGTGAATAAAAAAATTTATCTTCTTGAATTAAAAGTAATTCTATAAACTCATCTGGATATTCAGAAATATTTTTATAAACGCGATACTTATCATCTTCTGTTAAAAAAACTTGAATTAATTTTCCGTTGTTATCTTCATAAGATTTTGAAAAAGAAAAATTTGATAAAATATCTCCATTGTTTTTTACATACAAAACATGAATAAAAAATGCTAGCACAAACAAAACTAAAACAGAAACAATCCATAAAATGATATGAGATTTTTTTATTTTAATTTTATTCAATGCTAGCACTTAAAACAAAATCCTATTTTTTTATTGTAATAGGTTTTTGTGGACCTACACCATTTATTTCACCATTGTACATTGATTCAGCATACAAAGGTGGAACAACAAATTTACCAGAAGTAATTGCTTTAGCTTTGTAAGTAAAATTATTTATTTTGTCAGTTACAGTTCCGTATAAAACAATTCTATCTTCTCGAATGTCAATGTAATCTGGTTGCCACATTGAATTTGAATTTCTAACAGATTCAATATCAACTTCTAAACCTGCGCAAGTTAAATCGATAACTGCAACATTTCGTAAATATCCATCTTTAGAAGAACGAACATTTACTCTTACTAAAACTGTGTCGCCAACTTTTACTTCAGATAATTTACTTCCGTCTGGTTTACAATATTCTCTAAACACTTCAATTCCATTATCAATTTCTTTTTCTGGAATTGTAGTTTCGTAGCCGCCTTCAACAGTTTGATAATACATTAAAAGTTCAGAATTATTTTTGAAAATAATTTTTTCTGCATCAGAATTGAAATTTGCTTTTTTAGCATATCTTAATTTTTCATTTTCATTTTGATTTTCAAAATTAAGTTTTGTTTCTAACTCTTTTGCAACTTGATAAATTTCGTAAGGATTATTTTCATCAGAAATTAATTTTGAATAACTAAACAATGCTTTGTACGCTTGTGAACAAGAAAGCGTATTAAAGAAATTAAATTTCATTCTGTTTGTAAATAATTCAATTTGTTCTTTTGTAATATGTTTTACTTTTTCTGGGAAGTATGTTGAAACAATATCAATGTAAAGAGAATTGTAATGAAGTTCATTTAAGAATTCCCAAGAAGCAGAATTAAACTTCATATCAAACTTTGCCATGTTATAAAGTTTATTTGCTTTTTCTTCTTCCATCATCATTTTGTAACATGCAGCAAGATAAAGTTTTTCATATTCACTTGATGAATCAAAAATTGATAGATCACTTTCTAAATCTTCAATGTAATGAGTTGTAACTTCTGCATTTTTTGTAAGAATGTAAATTGCATACGCTCTGATATGTGCATCTCGTTTTTCTTCAGAATCTGATGCAATTACTTCAACAGCTTTTAAAACATTTGTCATAAAAGTTGATGGAACAAAAAATCCTTGTTCACTTGCGTCAGTTAAAAATTCAGCACAGTACAAAGTGATAAAATCATTTGTTTCAGATTTGTTTGTCCAGTAACCAATATTTCCATCAGACTTAATTCTTGATTGTAAAATACTGATAACTTCTTCAACTCGTGCGTTCACTTCTTCTTGAGAAAGTCCTGCAACTTTTGCAACATCTTTATAAATAAATGGATAAGCTTTACTTACAATTTGTTCTGAACAGCCATAAGGATATTTTGCCAAATAGAAATTCAAACCATCAACAAATGAAGTTGGCATATTTGAA
The DNA here is from genome assembly GCA_036307825.1 of Treponemataceae bacterium. Lineage (GTDB taxonomy): Bacteria > Spirochaetota > Spirochaetia > Treponematales > Treponemataceae > RGIG9060. The sequence continues at coordinate 32,514 of JAXJWW010000105.1, forward strand.
ACAGATGCTTTTCGTTCAGCGTAATCATCGTAAGTTTCGTGTTTAACTTCTAATTCTTTTGATGATGATTTTGTAACACCAGAGTTAATCCAAGTTTGATATGGCATTGCAGGGCGCACACTCAATGTTGAAGTGTAGACAGTTTTTTCTTCTTTACCGTTTACATCTTTTCCAGTTGCAACAAATTTTAATTCAGCACCACCTAAAACTTTATTTGCCTTAACAACAAATCGAGCAACATCATCTTTACCTTCAGAAATTTTTAACTTAATATTTTTTTCTGAAAGAACAGTTAAGTGTTCAGAGTTTTCTAATGCAATAGAAATTTCTGCGTTATCACCACTACCTTTAAAATTATTTGTTACAGTAACTGAAACATCAAACTCATCATCAGGAGAAGCAACAAGTGGAACATTTGGAACCATAATAAAAGTATTTGTTGCAGTAGTTGAAGTTTGTGCAGAGCCAACTGTATCTGAAGAAACTGCAATTGCCATAACTCTAATTGAACCATTAAAATAATCTGGCACCTTGTAAGTTACAGAACGATTAGTTTTTCCTGTATCCAAAATTCCAGACCAGAATGCAACTGGATCATTTACTTTTCTACTAAATGGATTTAAGTTTGCTTTTAGCATATCCATTCCTGCACCACCACCAAAGGCAGAAACAGTTTTTAGAATATTGTAATCAGGTAAAACCAAATCTAAAATTTGAGAAGTTCTAACTTCCAAAGCTTTTTTCTGAAAGAAGAATGCTAAAGGATCTGGAGTGTTATATCTTCCAACTTGCAAAATTCCTTCATCAACAGCAAAGATAATAATTTTTCCTTCATTAGAACTTGAATAATTAATTGTAAATTCTTCACCAGATTTTATTTCCTCTGGAACATCGAGAGTAATTTTATTTGTTCTATTATCTTTGTTTACAGAAAATGAAACTGCACCATAACAGAATGGACTCATAAAAATTTCATCAGATGAAGAACTTCTACAATACATTACATTGATGTAAGCATTTCCTTCTAGTCCTTTTGGAATTTCAATTGTGTGAACAGAAGAAAGTTCAGAAGATTTAAACCACTTCCAAGAATAAACTTTATCTCGTTCAATTGTAATCAAACCAGTTCCAGCGTAAGGAGCTTTAATAAAAATCTTTGCTGTATCTCCAACTGACAAATCTGCATCTTCCAAAGAAATTTCAAGTTCGGCATTTCTTGTTAAACTTCGTGTAATATTTTTTTCGCCAACAACTGTGTAAGGAATTTTATTAAACACCAATCCTTCTTCATTTGAAATTGAAATTGTAAATTCACCTTGCAAATTTGAAGGAACAACAAAATCAAATCCATCTTTAGAAATTGAAATAGTTTGTTTTGAAACTGGATATTCTTTTTTTACAGATTGATATTTATACAAACCGTTTGGTTGCTTAACTAAAGAAGAAACATATTTTTGTTCATCGATACTTAATGTTAAATTATCAAGATTGATTTTATTCAAATCTTTATCAATTGCAATCAAAGAAATTTTTCTAACTGAATTTGAATTTATGTAATCCAAAGAACCATCAGATTTATATCCAATCATGTAAGGAAGTGGAGAAACAATTACTTGTGAAGATTTTGAAACATTGCGTCCACTTTCTTTTTCAAAAGCTTCTACATAAAAATTTAATCTGTAAGTTGCTGTTTCAAATTTTTCTAGATTGATTGTAAATTCTGCTTTTCCTTCTTCATCAGTTTTTGTTTCACCTAAAAATTCATCATAAGAATTATCTTTTGAATATGGATCAGAGAAAGTGTAACTTGAATATTTTCTTACAGAAGGAAATCCTGGAGTTAAAGTAATTTGACCACTAACTTCATTTCCACTTGCAGGAGTTCCAAAAAGATTTCTTAAACTTACAACACCTTTTAATTCATCAGAAGTAACCCAACCTGAATTTGGCAAAGGCTCAAAATTTGTTTGTAAAGTTAAAGTATCTGGTAAAAATTCTTCAACATTGATTGAAGTTGATGCAAGAAAATTTCTTTTTACTTTTTTATTTTCTTCTTTTAAAAGATAAAGAGTTACAGTATATTTTCCAGTAGGTGAATATGCTTTTGTTGAAAAACTAACTTCATTAAATCCAGAAGAATTGTTTTGAAATTGTTTTACAAAAATTTCTGCACCTTTAGAATCTTTTACAGCAATTTCCAAAGGAATGTTATACAAGTTATAATCCCAATTTCCAGATTTCAAAATCATACCGATATTTACTGTTTCGCCCGGACGATAAGTTCCTCTGTCGTTAAAAATAAATGCGTTAATTTTTTCTGGATCAGTTGAACCGTAAACTCCACCAACATCAAAATTTGAATAATCTAATTTTCTTCCGTAAGAAGAATAAGGCATGAAAGATAAATCGTTTTCAGTTTCAACAATGAAAGCAACTGGCTCTTGTTCATTTTTTAATCCAGATAAATTTCCAACTAAAGCATGACCATTGTAATCTGTTGTGGTTTCGTAAACTGGATTTCCGTTCATTCCAAGAACTTTAACTTTTGCATTGTAAATTGGAGTACCAGTAGAAATCGATTGCACAAAAACATCTTTTGTTAAATTAGAATTACTTTTTACAAAGAAACCTAAATCAGTTACAAGAATCAATCTTTTATCTCTTCGATTATAATTCATTGAATCTTCAACTGAAAAAATAAACAAACCGTTTTTCAAATTTCTATTTGGAATTGACTTAAGATGATGTGTAAAATCAAAAGAGAAATAAGAAATTGTTTCTTGATTTGCACCAGGAATATAAAACACAGATTCATTTTTTTCTGAAATATTATCTTCATCAAATCGATAATTTGAAAATTTAAAATTTTTCATATCACCATTTGACATTGAAACAAGATGATGAATATCCTTTGGCATAATTCTTGAAATTTTGTATTTTACTTTTTCAACACCGCGAGAATACAAAGACATTTTTTTACTTCCAGCCAAAGAAAGAATTGTTCCTTCAGATAAAATTCCAAGTTCAGTTGGATAAGGTTCGATTCTTAAACATTTATCAAAAACATTATCCCATTTATATCCGCCGTAAAAATTTATATTACCGTCAATTTTTACATAAATATATTCACTTTGATTTGTTTTGATTTTAAATGAATTTATTGAAGAATATTTTTCTGCAGTTGGAATCATTTGAAAATTTAATTTTCTAGATTGAGATAAAACTAAATCTGTTACATAATCTGTATTATTCCATCTATAATATTTTTCTTCTTTATGACCTTGTTCTGCAGGTCGATGAGTTGGAAGAACATAAACAGAAATATGTTTTTCTAATTCTTCTGCACTAACCTTTCCCTTTGTTTCGATAAAAACAATTTGGTCATAATTTTGATTTTCATTTTTTACTAAGTTGTGACTCATACTTTTAAAATTTACATAGTCACTCATTCCCGGAACTTCAACATAATCTGTAAGTTTTGAAGATGATGAACCACCAAACACTGATTTAATTCCAGACTCAACAACGATATTCATATCAGATGTGTAAAGTGGCATTGGAATTGGTTCACTAACAATATATGCAACAGTTTTATTTTCATTGTATGAAATTTTGAATGTATATTTTTTTTCTAATTTTTCGTCAGAAGAACTTTCTTTATTTTTTTTATTTGAAACAAGTGTCATAGAAATTTTCTTAGAAAAATCATCGTTACCAAATGGAACATTTCCAGTTAATGAAAAAGTAACACGCTTTACAGAAGTATTATCTGGATCAATATAAAATTCTGCATCACTCATGGAAAGTTTATAATCCATTGTAGAAAATGAAGTGCTTGTAGAAGAAACTTTTACATTTTTTGAAAATAACTCAGGACCAAAAGTAATTTTGTATTTTGTATTTAAAGCCCAGTTTTCTTCTGGCTGGAAATTTAAATAATCATCATTTTGCCAAGACCACTTTCCTTTTAGTGCAGGAGTGATTGTAATATTAGCTGATAAATCTTGTTCTGTATAATTTATTGGAGCAACAGAAGCATAAAATGAAATTCCCAAAGGGGACTTTAACTCTGTTGAATTTTCGGCCAAATACATAGAAGGCGAATGTAATTTAAAATCAACATTTTGAACCTCTTGTTTTGGTTTACAACCGAAAAAACTTATTGCACAAATTAAAGCAAACATAAAATAAATAAAACAATTCTTTTTCATACTTTTCCTCAAAAAAAAATTTGCGATGCAAACTTTAAATAAAAATTTAGATGCAATTTCGCAACAAAGTGAGAAATTGCAGTAAATATACAAGTTTGTAATAGAATATTTGAAAATCAAACATCCTATTACAAATTCGAGAAAATCTTACCACAATAAAATTGTTTTGTATACACTAAAGCTTAGTTAAAGAAAAATTTACCACCATTTTATATAAGGTAAATTTATTTGCATTATAACATTTTTTAAACCATTCAAAACATGTAATAAATCATGATGTATTGTTTTATTTAACAAAATATTTAACAATAAAAACACAATGCCAATAGAAATAATTATTAAACAAGTTTTTGTTAAAATACTCTTCCAATTAAATTTTGAAAATATTTGATAAATGAAATATGTAAAAATTACAAAAATTAAAAACAAAGAAAATTTTATAGATATTAGGAAACAACTAGAAACTGAAAGCAAACTTATTAAAACAGATATTATTTTGTTCCCTTTCATTAAAATTGTTGTTACGAATTTCAAAATGAAAAATAAAATAAAATTTATAATTAAAACTATATTTCTAAATTTTTCAATTTTAGGAGGAAGATTTTTATATTCAACAGCATTAACATTTAAACTGAAATTTATATTCTCTAAATCAAATTTTTCACCTGATGAGTTTATACTTAATTCAACTTTTCTTCCATCCTTTTCAATAAATTCATAATATTCAGGGTCAGCAAAAATACTTATTACTTTATCAGGCAAATTCAGCCAAAGGGAATTACAAAACAACATTATTGCAGAAGAAATAAATATCAAACTAGAAATATAATCAAAAAAATTTGCAATAAAATTTCTGACTACATTAATCTTTTTATTTTCTTCTTTTATAGTTTCTTTTTTTTCAAGATTCTTATTTTTATTATTTTTATCTTTTATCTTTTTAACTTTTGAGTTTTTATTATTTGTTTTAAATTTTTACTTGATAACAAAAAATTTATTTTTTATAAAACAACAAAAATTATTTAACTTAGATTTTTTTATTTCAGAAATTAAATCTAATTTAATTTTTGGAACTTCATTATAAATGAATCCATA
>JAXJWW010000106.1:0-32694 GCA_036307825.1 Treponemataceae bacterium
CCTAAAAAAAATATTTTTTGGCTAGAAACAATGAAATATTTGTGTGATAGATTTAATAATCCACAAAATTCATATAAATCTTATCATATTGCAGGTTCTAAAGGTAAAGGCTCTGTTTCAAGTTATATTGCAAATATTTTAGCTTCTGCTGGTTATAAAACAGGACTTTACACTTCCCCACACATTTTAAATTTTTCAGAACGAATCGGTTCTAACTCTGGTCCTTTTTCTGAAGAAGTTTATGAAAAAACTGTAAAAGAAATCGTACATTTAGTTGATTCAATTATTCCAGAAAATTTACCTAATCAACGAGATGCAACTTGGTTTGAGCTTGTAACACTTTTTGCTTTTTTAACTTTCAAGAATGCTGAATGTTCACATTGTGTTTTTGAAACAGGAATGGGCGGTCGACTTGATGCAACAAATGTAATTTCACCAGAAGTTACAATTATCACTCCTATCGAACTTGAACATACAGAATTTTTAGGTGATACATTAGAAAAAATCGCAAAAGAAAAAGCTGGTATCATAAAAGAAAATATTCCTGTGGTTAGTTTTAATCAAAAGCCAGAAGCAAAAGTAATTTTAGAAGAAGTTGCAAAAGAAAAAAATTGTGATATTTATTTTTTAGATGATTTTTTAAATTCATACACATATAAAATTGAAAATGAAAAATCAGTTGTTGAATTAAATTTCAAAAAATTATTTTCTCGACCAATTAAAACATCATTAAATTTTTTAGGTGAGTTTCAAGTTTTAAATTGTGCGATTGCAACTTTTGCTTGTAAATTAGTAAATCCAGAAATTACAGAAGAACAAATTGAACTTGGTTTATCAAAAGCCTTTTTGCCAGGACGATTTGAAATTATCAATAAAGATGAATCTAAAAAAATTCCAAAACTTATTTTAGATGGAGCTCACACAAAAGATAGTCTAAACTTTACATTTAATACTTTTAAATCTTTGTATAATTCAAAAGCAAATCTTTTGTTCGCTTGTGCTTCAGATAAAAATATGGATGAAATGACAAAAATATTTTTTGACGAAAATGTAAAATCTTTGATTTTAACAAAACCTGGATTTGAAAAAGGTTCTAATCTTCCTTATCTTGCAGAATGTACAAAAAAATTAAACGAAGAAAATAATAATTCAATTGATTTAAAAATTATAGAAAATCCTAAAGATGCGATTTTGAAAAGTTTTGAATTAGCTTATCAAAAAGATGAACCAGTGTTAATTTGTGGTTCTTTTTATTTATTGGCTGAAGTTAAAGCTCTATTGCAAAATCTGTAAATTCATTTGTTTTTGGATGATAAAAAGATAATTTTGTTGCAAAAAATTGTAAATTTCCATTTGGATTTTTTTCTAAAAAAATTGAGTTATATATTTTATCATTGATAATTGGGAAACCGCACCAGGCAAGATGACATCTAACTTGATGTCTAAAACCAGAAGTTATTTTACATTTTATTTTGTAAATTGAATCAATTTTTTTTACTTCCAAAATTTCTGTTGAATATAATTTTGAAGAAGCTTTTTTTTGTGCGTAAGTTTTTTCATTTTCTAAAACTGGACGAACTTGTTTTTTTTCAGGACCGTAATTTCTAAATTTACTTGTAATTAAAATATTTTTTTTATTTTCGTCTAATTGTTCAAATGGAAATTCAGGAAAGCCTTTTAAAATTTCTAAATTAGAAAAATCTTTTACGCAAAAAGCGGTATATTCTTTTACAAATTGATTTTGTTTTTGTTGATTGTATAAATTCTGCCAAGCAAAATCATTTAATGCAAATAATAAAAGACCATCTGTGTCTGTATCAATTCGATGTAAAAGTCCACCTTCAATTTCTTTGTAGGAATTTTTTACTTTCAAAACTTCTGGATATTTTTGTGAAACATAATACAAAGCATTATCAGTTTCAGATTCTTTTAAAGGTGCTGAAGGAATTCCTGCAAACTTTCTTACAACAAGAATATCATCATCAGCATATACAAAAGAAATTTTATTTTTAAAAATATCTTCGTTCATAAAATTTTCCAAAGTTATAATTTTTTATCGAGAATTTTTTTGATACATTTTATGTAATTTTTGCATCACTTTTTTGAAACGCACTGGCGTATCACTTGTAAAAAAAGTAAATTCATCTGACTGTGGTAATCTAATTCCTAAATCTTTTGAATGAAGCATCAAAGTTGCACTATCAAACAAAGAATCTTTTGAACCATAAATTGGGTCACCTAAAATTGGACAACCTAAATATTTCATGTGAACTCTAATTTGATGAGTTCGACCAGTTTTTAATTTTAATTTCATCAAAGAATAATTTCCGTAAGTTGCAACACATCTATAAACTGTATGAGAAAATTTTCCTTTTGAAACATCATCTGTTGTTGTAAATTTTTTTCGATTTTTTGAATCTCGAATCATCTGAACTTTTACAGAACCAGATTTTTCTTTTGGAATTCCTTTTACAATTGCAATATATTCTTTTTTTACTCTTCTTTCTTTGAATTGATTTTGAAGCCATTCTTCCGCTTCGTAATTTTTTGCACAAATAATAATTCCAGAAGTGTCTTTATCTAAACGATGAACAATTCCTCTTCTATGTTTACCAGAAGGATTTTCAAAATCATTTTTCTCAGAAGTAAAATTTCCCCAATGATATAAAAGTGCATGAACTAATGTTCCACTCCAATTACCACAAGCAGGATGAGTTACCATTCCCTGTTTTTTATTTACTACAGTAACATTTTCATCTTCGTAAATAATTTCAAGAGGAATATTTTCTGGTGTTATATCTTGAGGGATGGGATCTTCCCATTGGATAAAAATTTTGTCACCATTAGAAACTTTTGCAGAAAGTTTTGCATTTTTATTATTCACTAAAATTTTTTCCACACCATTTTTTAATCTTGAACGAGTAAAATTTTGTGTATTTTGAGAAACATAAACATCTAATCTTTGTGGATTATCTAAATCTTTTACTTCAATAAAAATTTCAGACACAAACTATTCCTTAAAATCATCTAGTTCTTTTTCTTCATAAGACGAATTATTTAAATCTGTTGTATTAAGCATTTGTCCAGATTCATTTAATTCATTAATTTTATTTTGAATAATTACATCTCTTTCAAAAATTTGTACATTTTTCTTTTTAGCTTTTTCTTTTTTTATCACATGAATAATTAAATCAACTGTTCCTGCAACAATACTTGTTCCAATAGCTGTAAGCAAAATAAATTTTTGTTCATCGGAATCTAAGTTTGCTGCACTTGAAGTTAAAGCAAATGGATTTGGAATATATTTTTTATCAAAATCATTATCAATGTAACGATACAAAGTATAAATTGTTGTAACACCCATCGTTGTAAAAGGCAAAGAACCTAAAGTAATAACTTCGTATCGTCGTAAATAATTTGCCCAATCAGGAAATTCATTTTCACCATAAGGTTCTGGACTTGTTGAATTTGCAAACAAAAGAGAAGAAAATGATATTAATAAAAGTAAAGCGATAAATTTTTTCATCAATACTTACGCTCTCCAAAAATTGCTGTTCCAATTCTAACCAAAGTTGAACCTTCTTCAATTGCAAGTTGAAAATCTTGACTCATTCCCATAGAAAGTTCAGCAAAATTAAAATTAGTATATTCACTTTGAATTTTATCCCGAAGATTTCTTAGAGTTACAAATGAATTTCGAATTTCAATTTCATTGTTTGTAAATGGAGCCATGGTCATAAATCCAATAGGAACAATAAAAGAATTTTCTAAAGACAAAATGTAATCTAAAGTTTTTTTTATATCATCAATATTTTGATAACCTGATTTTGAATCTTCTCCAGTATGAATTTCAAAAAGTACATTAATTTTTTTTCCAATCTTTTCGCACTGCTTTTGAATTTCTTGAGCCAACTCAATTCTATCCAAAGATTGAATACAAGAACAAATAGGAACAATATTTTTTACTTTATTTCTTTGCAGAGAACCAATTAAATGTAAATCAACATCAGGTTTGATTTGTAAAATTTCAGAAAATTTAGAACAAGCTTCTTGCACACGATTTTCACCGTAAAGTTTTAATCCGCAATCGTAGGATTGTAAAATTTCTTCAACAGGATGAAATTTACTAACGGCCATAAGTTTTACATCACTTGGCTTTCTGTTAGATTTATCACAAGCAAGAGAAATTTTTTCTAAAATATCTTCAATTCTAGTTTTCATCTATTTTCCTTAAAATTAATTCATAATTTCAGAAACAACATCTGATAAATGTAGCAAAGTTTTAATATCAAGTTTTTCTACCCTAACTGAAAAATCAATATTTGCTGTTGTCAAAATTTTTTCTGAAAGTTCAGAATTATTTGTAAAAATATTCATATTATTTTTGATAGTTTTTCGTCTACAAGTGAACAACGTTCTCACTAACTTCATAAAAAGTTTTGGATTTTTGCAACAAGGAAAATCTTCTTTTTTTGTAAACTTAACAGCCCGAGAATCAACATTTGGACGAGGCCAGAAACATCCCCCAGCCAAATCCATAACAGGAGTTACATCGTAAGCCCACTGACACAAAACAGAAAAAGAAGAATAATCGTCAGAACCGGGTTTTGCGGCCATTCTAAGAGCAACTTCCTTCTGAACTGTAATAACTGCAATATCAAAGCGAAGTTCATTTTCTATCATATCAGCAACAATTGCGGCTGCAACATTGTATGGTAAGTTTCCAAAAAATCTATCAGGTTTACCGTTTTTTGCAAAATAATCTTTCCAAGTTTTTAAAACATCACCAGAAACAATTTCAAAACTATCTTTGTACAAAGGCTGAATTTCTTCTTGTAAAAAAGTTACAAACCCTCTATCAATTTCAAAAGCTGTTAAATTTGCTTTTCGTTTTAAAATTTCAGTTGTTAATGCCCCAAGTCCAGGTCCAACTTCCCAAACTTTCATTCCTTCTTGTAAATCTAAACTTTCAGCAAGTTTTGTTCTTGCGTTAGCATTTATCAAAAAGTTTTGACCAAATTTCTTTTGCATTGCCATGGAACGAGAATCTAAAATTGCTTTTAACGCACTAGGCGAATCATAATCAGGTAAACTCATACAACCTCATAAAATAATTGGTGGAACTTTTGCAAAAAGAAAAGCCACATATTCTATCACATAATACACTATTTGAAGAATTGTACCAAGTGGGTAACTAAAAAAAGGAAAAATTAAGCATATAATTACAGATATTAAACCAAAAATTAAGTAAAAAGTAACTAAAGGTGAAATAAAAATCGTAGAAATTACTCCAATTGGCGTAATATATCCCCAGAAAAAAGCAGAAATTGGACTTGTCATTAACACAGCACCAACTGAAGAACTAATTGAAGAAGATAAATTTGAACCTAAAAATTTTGTAAAAAAAGGTTTTATTATTTCTCCAAAAGTTAAAATTCCAAATAATGCAAGATAAGAAAGGATAAATGAAATTGCCGAAGAATCTTGTGGAAATATCACTATTTGAAATAAAAATGATAAACAAAGAACTTCTAAAACATTCATTTTTATTCCCATTTTTTTTATTAAAAATAGAATTATTGTACTAATCAAAGCTCTACCTAAAGATGGAGAAAGACCGGCAAACCAAACAAACAAAATCACAGCAAAAAGTGAAATTATTTGAGTTTTGTTTTTGCCAAAAATATTTTTGAAAGTTTTTTCAGTAATTCCAGAAAAAATTGAAACATGCATTCCAGACAAAGCTAAAATATGAGAAAGACCTGCCAATCTAAAACTTTCTGAAAATTCTGCACTTGTATATTCCTTAGAAGCTGATAATAATGCAAGTAAAAGACCACCTGCACTTCCCCACATGTACATTAATCTTTTGAATTGAAGCCTTAAAATTCCCCTTATTTTTGCAATTAAATTATCCCAACCTAAAAAATCTACATCAGAAACAATAAAAAAATTATTATTTGAAGAAATTGAATTTGATGTTCTTTTTGTAGGCTTAATTTTTACAGAAAGTTTTGCTCCAGTTTCTATGAATACTGTTTTTCCGCTTGAAGAATATAATTTACCTGGAAAATGTGATTCAACTAATTTTTTTGGTAATAATAATTTTACTTTACCATAACTAGAAAATTCTGAATTTTTATTAAAATTTGAAACTACAAAAAGTGAAAAATCACACATATAATAGTTTCCAGAAGAAGTTAAAACTGGATTTGATTTAACAAAACCTTTAAAAGCTGAAATTTTTTCATTTTGTAGCAAACAATAAAATTCTGAAAATCTACCTTCAACAGAAAAAAAATAAATTACAAAAACACAAAAAAGCGAAATGTAAATTACAAGAGAAGTTTTTTCTAAGGATTTATTTAGAAACTGTACAAAAATAAGATAATATTTTCTTACCACTTCCATTTTAGCTTTTCGAGAGCATCTCTAGAAGCCGAAATGATTTCATCTGGATAGTCTGGACAAGAAATAACATACAACAAAGTATCAAAGGCATCTTTATCTCCCAATTCCCCCAATGTAGAAATTACAGCTAATAAAACAGCATAGTTATAAGTTCCTGTGCTGAGAGTTTCACTGTATTGGGAAGCAAGAAAATCTGTTAAAGCCTTACAAGTTTGTGTTGTAGGAAATTCCTTTAACGCATAAATAATTGAAGTAAATTCATCTTCATTAATCATTAGTTCATAATATTCTTTTTGAGCAATTTTAAAGAATTTTAATACTAACTCTGTTTCTTTTGTCCATTTTGAATCTTCCAAAATATTAAATGCTGCTAATTGCAAACTAATTTGCTCTTGAGACAATTCTGAAACTTCACCACTAATATTTATAGTCTCAAAAAGTAATTTTGCGGCAATTTCTGCAGAAAAATTTTTATCTTTTTTAGGATTTGTTGTTACAATATTGAAAGCTAGAGTTTTATCTTTTAAATCGCCAATATTTACTAGATTTAAAATCTTATCATTATATAAAGGTGAAAGTTCATATAAAGCATTACAAGCAGCAAAAGTAATTTCTTCGCAAATATTTTTTTTGTAACAAGTAAAAATCACATCAAAAGCATCAATACATTTTACATTGGTAAAAACTTCTAAAGCCGCAACAAAAAAATCAAGATTTGATAAATCATTTTTTTCAACTTCTTCAGCAACTATATCCTTAACCAAAATTGGAATTTCAGAATTATCAATACTTATTAGAGAAAATGCCTTTAAAATAGCTAAACGAACATTGTAATCTGCAAATTCTTTGTAAAATTTTAATAATAAATCATCAGTTTTATCACTTGCATTCGAATTTAGTTTTTTTATTGATGATAAAATTAAAGGGAAATAAGCAGGATGATTTTCAATAAGAGTTTTATTTTCTAAAGCAAATTCTAGTGAATTTTCAAAAAAAACTTGAGGAATAGAATCAACTTCTACAGATTTTACGATTTCAACTTTATCAAAAAGACTTCCTGCAATAAATTCTGAAAAAACTGAATTTATCTTACTTTCATCTGTTGATAAATCTATTTCAGAATTTTCTTGTGAAAACAAATTAAAGGAAATACAAAATAAAGTTAATAAAACAAAAATCTTTTTCATAGTTTTCATAAAATCTCCTAAAAATCTTCCTCTATTGCAGGTAAATTAAGAGGGTCTGTTACATTTGTAATATCGGCAGGATTTACATTTTCTGCCACAGTCGCTTGAGAAGAAATTGTTACACTTTCACCATTTGTAGAGGAAGAAGCAGCATTATTATTTTCTGTTGTAGAACCATCAGATTTTGTATCTTCTCGATTTTTTTCATCTTTTTCTGCCAATTCCATTGCTTGAATAATTTCTTTTTCTTCATCAGGAATTACATTATAAACATAACTCAAAATTGCGTTTTTCATTGGGGTATCAATGTAAGTACATTCAAAGTGAAGTTTTGACTGATTTTTTTCTTCATCATACTCAACACCACGAACAAAACCGCTCATTACAATAAAAGATTCACCAATTGTAAATTGAAGTTTGATATGTAAATTTGAAACACCTTTTCCACCAATTCGGATTAATGCTCCATCTTCTGAAATATCTTCCAAAAGACATTTTAATCCAGGTTGAGTTTCCATTGATTTTAAATCTGCAGTTTCTGATTTAATAATATACATCTGTGCATAAATATGACATTCACATCTTACAGAACGACGTTTTTGTGTTCGCAAAAGATTATCAGTATGTGATAAACACAAAACGCTTTTTCCGTTAAACATGGAGTTTTCTCGAACATAAGTGTCAAAAACATAAGCAGCATCATCTTTTCGCCACAAATAAACACTCATCATCATTCCAACCCAATCAACTCCAGCGATTGTAATTTGATTATTTTGTAATGGAAGTGAAATTATCAAATCTTTTGAATTATTTAAAACTTCAGCTGAAAAAACTCCTCGACCTTTTAAAATAACTCGAATTTTTTGACCAACATCAATAAACTTTGTAGAAGTTAACCCCTTTTTATTTTTTGGATTTAATTCTAATTTTGTTCGATACGCATATAACTTAGCTAAAAAATCCTGAGTTTTTTTTGAATGTTCTAAACCATTATTTTTTGCATTTGAAATAGTGGCGGCAATTCCCTTTTCTAGTGCGGGTAATGACCAATATAAAGTTAAAGGATCTTCTAAATCAGCAATTTTTGCAAGTTTCCATAATAAATAAATTTCTGTTAACTTGAATCCAGAATCTAAACCAGTAGAAAAAAACTTTATATTATCCTTGAATAGATAAACTACCCTAAATATTGCAATGAGAACTACCAATGAAATTATAATTGGTACAAATGTATTCACAAATAACCTCGTTTAAACTATAATAGCATACATTCTATGAAATTTCATCAACTTTTTACACTATTTATAGTTTTAGTATTTTTAGTTTTTCCACCAATTTTTATGACTCAACATAATGAAATTGAAAATCAAACTTATAGCCAGAATTTTAACAGATTTTCAATTTTTACGATAGTAATTAGTTTAATTTGGTCGATTTTTCTTTTCTTTTACACAGAAAAAAAAGAAGAAAAACTAACCAGGTCTTCTCTAAGAATATCTCTACTATCATTTATCATTATATTTTACATATCTTGTATTTTTCAACAAGTATCTATTTTTTTTAATATAAATTTTGATAATCAAAAAATAGTTATCTCATCAACTGAAAAAATTTTAAACTCAATACAAATTATTTTTTTGTGTATTTACGAAGAAGTTTTGTATCGCATGTACTTGTATCTTTCTTTTAAGAAAATATTTTCATATATATCAAATAAATTTTTTACAAAAAATATAATTTTTCAAAAAAAAGTTGAAGAATTAGTTTCTACGTTCGTAGTTGCAATTTTATTTGCTTTAGCACATTTATATTCTGGAATAATTCATGTTATATTTGCTTTTTTAGCATCTTTAGTGTTTTCAATTGTTTACAAAAAAACTAAAAACATAATTTTTCCAATTATTTCCCATGTATTGTATAATATGTTGATTTTTTTAACTCTAACAAAAGGCGGATATTAAAAAAATTTTAATTGATAATATGCAAATCATGTGATAGAATTCTAGTGTAGATTTGTTCGAAAAAATTAATTACTAAAATCGGAGTTATTATGGATATAAAATATATTGCATTGATTATTGCACTTCTTGTTTCAACTGTTTCAATGCCATTAATTATATTATTTTCAAAAAAGTTTAATCTTTACGATACTGTCGATGGGAGAAAAGTTCATACAGGACAAATCTCACGATTGGGTGGTTTAGGAATAACTTTAGCATTCTCAATTGCTCTTATTATTTTATTAGTAACAGGCTATTTTGCAGAAATAAAACAGAATATTTTATTTTTAGTACTTGCTGCAATTTGTATTACAGCAATGGGTATTATTGATGATATTGTTACACTTCCTGCAAAAATAAAATTAGTTCCACAAATTATTGCTTCTACCCTAGTTTTAGTTGGTGGATTTAAATTTACTACACTTTCTTTAGGAATTTACACAATAAATCTAGGACTTTTAGCATTCCCATTAACTTTTGTTTGGATTATCGGTGTAACAAACGCAGTAAATCTAATTGATGGAATTGATGGTCAATGTGGAGGTTTATCAGTTATTGCTAGTGCAACATTTTGTTTATTTTTCTTCAAAGAACAGAATGTTCCAGCAATGTTTATTTGTCTTAGTTTAATCTGCTCCGTTATGGGATTTTTGTTTTTCAATTTACCATTACCTAAAGCAAAAATTTTTATGGGCGACGGCGGAAGTCAAACTTTAGGATTTATTTTATCTGTTTTGCCACTTTTAAGTAGTAAAGGTGAAATTTCAACAGTAACAATTTTATATGCAGCAGCAGTTTTGATGATTCCAATTTTTGATACTATTGCAGCAATTTGGCGTAGATTAAGAGAACATCGTTCAATTGGAAGTCCAGATAGATTTCACTTACATCACAAATTGATGATGTTTGGTTTTTCAAACAGACAAGCATTGCTTATCGTGTGCTTTTTTCAAATAGTTATTTGTATTTTCTTATGTTGTTCAATTTGGATGGGTGGAATTTTAGGAACAATTCTTCTTTTTTCAGTTTACTTAATGGGAATTTTATTTTTTACTGTAATTCACGTTGCAAAAGTAAGAACACTTGAAGAATCTAACTCTTAAAGTTGAATTTCTAAATCACCTTGACGAACAATTTTAACTTCTCCATCAATGATACTGATAATTGTAGAAGCTTTTGCTTCTCTTTTATCGCCGTCATCAACAATAAGAGAAACATCTTTATCAAATTCTTTTACTATATCGTAAATATCTGACAATATTTTTTTTCCGGAATGATTTACACTTGTAGAATAAATGGAAAATCCAGTTAATTCGATTATTTTTCTAAGCCAAGCATCATTTGGACAACGCAAAGCAATAGTTTTAGTTTTATCTTCTTTTTGTGGAACAATAATTGTTAAAGGACCAGGCCACATAGATAAAAATTTTTTGTCAATTTTTTCATCAGTGTAATAGTAAATATCTTTTGGATGAGCAATTAACTGAATAAAAGACTTATTTTCTTCCCTACCTTTAATTTGTCGAATATAATCTTCTGTCCAAGGAACAATTCCAGAAAAGCCATAAACAGTATCTGTTGGAATAATAACAACTTCTTTATTGCGTAATTTTTCTACAGTTATTTCAATAGAATCATTTAATTCTTTAGATATTACCACTTACAACCTCTGAAAATTCATTAATAACTTTTGCTTTTGTATTATTTTTTTCAGAAACAAAAACTAAAAAACAAATAAAAAAACTCAACAAACTTACAGAAATTCCAATGATTTTACAAATATAATCAGGAATAAATTGAATATTATCTCTTTTATAAAATTTTCCAACAGAAAAAGCTTTCTGTGTAATTGGTGGAATTCCTGAAATTTTTACAATTTTTTCTCCATCTTTTACAAAACCAAGTCGTCTTGCATGAGCAGAAATTACTTCAGTATCTTTAGTTAAAGCTGTATATTCAAGAGATAATTCATCATTTATCTTTTGAATTTCTGCAATATTATTACATAAATTCATTTTTTGAGAAGCTAATTGGGACTCTGCCCACAAACCATTTTGACCACAGAATAGAGAAATTAGAACATAAACCAATGTTCCAATAGAAATTGACAATAAAATTGTATTTTTTCGCATATATTTTATATTTCGGTATATTTTTTTGTTTCCTGAATAAAAAAAGTGTGTTATAATGTTAAAATATAACTGTAGAAATTAGAGATTTCTGCCGATATAAAAGTGGCGAATAGTCTAATTTTTATAATAAACTATCTGTTAAACAACTTTTGGGAGCAATTTATGGTATTTGATGATGAAATGGATTTTGAAACAAACGAAAACACAACATCAAAAGACACAAAACCACAGTTAGAAAAATATGGAGTATGGATAAAAAAAGGTCCAGAAACATTAGAGTCACCTCAAGAAATACCAGAAATCAATGATATTCCGGATATTACAGAAACAAGTGATTTTTCAGACATATCTGTAATGGAAGAGGATGTTATCAGTTCAGAAAATGAACAAATTGAAAGTATTAATGATGAACTAAGCAGTTTAATAGATACAACTTCAATAAATGAAGAAGCATCTTCTTTTGTTGATGCTCCTATCGACATACCAGTAGTTGAAAACAATCCAACAACTACTGAAGAACCTCAAATTCCAGTTGATACAGGATTACCAGAAGGTTTTGATATTCCTGGAATTGATTTAAGTGCTTTTGAAAATGCAGATATTCCTACTCCTAAACCTGCTGAACCAGAAGGTGAAGTTGCAATTGATATGGACGACTTCTTTTCTTCCGATTCAGGTGATGGTGAAGTTGATTTATCATCATTCTTTGGTGATGGAGAAAGTATAGACTTTGATGACTTTATGGGTGGAGATTCTGGAGGAAAGAAAGAACCTGAAATTATTGACCAGGAACCTTTAGATATCCAACTTGAATTTGATGATAATTTCGTACTCGAAACTAAAGCTGATTCTCTAAGTCAAGTTGAATTTATTGGACTTGACGGTGAAAGTGGCGAAATGAGTTTTGATGACTTATTCGATAACATTCAAGATGAAAGTGGAATTTCAGCTTCAGACTTTGATACTTCAAGTATTCCTTCTTTTGATCCAAGTGCATTTGAAACAGAAGACCTTACAAGTGCATTCATGGATGATGCTCCTGTTCCACAAACTGCACCAGTTGAACAAAGCAATGATTCAAATGCAGGATTTGACGATGCTTCTGAATTTGACGACTTGTTAAGTTCACTTGATGAGGCTACACCGCTTACAGATACACCAGAAGAAGCAAAAACTAAAAAGCTTTTTCAAGATTACGACATTACGGTTACAATGGACGAAGAAGACTTATCTGAAGATGACGAAGAAGACAACAATTCATCAGATGATGATTGGGATGATATTTCTTTGTTCCAGTCAAATGAAGATATTGAAAACTTTAAACAACAATCAAAAAATAATGGTGCACCTGTTGGTGGTATGAAAGTTTTGGAGGCTCAGTCAGCTATGGATTTTGATGAAATCGATAAGATTTTGGACGAAGGTGGTTTCTCTTTCCCTTCTGATGAAGTAAAAGAAGAATCAGTAGAAAATGTTTCTATGGATGATGCAAATGAAATTTCAATTGATGATGTTCAACTTGAAGCAACTGAACAAACAATCGAAATGGATAATACAACATCAGACTCTGTAACAGAAATTCCAACAGAAGATGAATTTACAGCAAATATCACTGAAGAAAACTCATTTATTTCTGACGATTTAGAAATATCACCTACTCTAGAAGAACCTGTTATCGAAGATTCAGTAAGTGAAGAGTTAGAAACTGAACCTACAATCGAGTTTAATACTGAAGTAGAAGAACCTGTTATCGAAGATTCAATGAATGAAGAGTTAGAAATTGAACCTACAATTGAGTTTGAATCTACAGTTGAAGAACCTATTATAGAAGATTCAGCAAGTGAAGAGTTAGAAACTGAACCTAGTATTGAAGATACAATTGATGAAAGTTTTGTAGAACCACTAATGGAAGATTCTATTGATGATATCTCAGAAAATGAAGAATTAACTATGGAAACTTCACTTGAGGATGATACTTTAGATGCTTCTTTCAACACAACAGAAGAAATTGAAGAACAAGAAACTGTAGTTGAAGAACCAATAGATAATATTCCTAGCTCTGAAGATAATTTATTAGATATGGATTTTGCAGAAGATTCTCTTGAAGAAACTTCTGAAGAAGAAAATAATGATATAACAAAAGACTCTATAGAAGAACAAGGTGACACCATGAATGAAATTAACGAAAATTCACAAATTACAGCGCAACCAGATAACACAGCAAATGCAATCTTAGAAAAAATTGCAACAGAAATTAGTAATTTACGTTCTGAAATTACTACACTTCGATCTGAATTTAACTCTTTAAAAACAGGTTCAGTTGTTGAAAACGAAATTGAAGATGAAAATTTAGAAACTGCTGAAGAAGAATCATCTGGATTCTTTACTGACGATAACGAAGATGAAACAATTTCACTCTCTGGTGATGAACTAAACAATATATTAAACAACGCAGATTTTACAGAAGAACAATCTGATGATTCAGCAGAAGAAGTTGATAATACAGAAACAGAAGAAGACGAAATTATTGAGCCAGAAAAAGATTCTGAGGAAACAGTAGTTGAAGAAACAGTAGTTGAAGATCAAAACACAGAGGAAGTAATTTCTAATCCAATTGGAGATGCAACTGAATTAACAGATTCTGACTTAGATACAATAGATGAATATGAAGAAGACAATTTTGCAGAAGATTCAGAAGTTTCAGACTTTGCAGATGAGGATTTGAAAGAACCTGAACTACACGAACTTCAAATGGATAATGATTTTGAAGAAAATGATGAAGAAGAATTAGAAGAAGAAATTGACATTCCAAAAGATGAGGAAGTTATTGAAGAACCAGAATCAAATGATTTTATTGATTCTATCAACGAAGTTGAACCTACAATTTCAGAAACTTTAACAGAAGATAGATTAAAATATCTTGAAGACTTAGCCGGTGAAGAAAAAGAAGAAGAACCTGCTGAAGAAGTAGAAAATGAAATTGTTGAACCTGAAGTTGAAGATACAGTTATGGATGAACCAGCAACTGATGAAGAAAATACAGAAGACTCTGAATTTGAAGAACCAGTTGTTGAAGAAAATGAAGAAGAATCTCAAATTGAAGAACCTGTTGAAGAAACAGCTGAAATTATCGAAGACGAAGACGAGGAAGCTGAACAAAATGAACCTACAGAAGATGTATTCAATAGTCCACAGTGGGATAATGAAGTTCCAACTGTAGAAAATGTTATTGCTGAAACAGAAGAAGAAATTGAAGAAGTTTCAGAACCTGTTGAAGAAGAATCTAATGAGGTTGTTGAAACTGAAATTGAACAAACAATTGAAGAAGAGCCAGAAGTTGAAAATGTAACAGAAGAAGATGTTACTGAACAACAAATTTCTCAACCTGAAGTTTCTGAAGCAAAAACAGAAGTTGTATCCCCTACACCATCAGCTCAAGGTGCAACTGCAAAAATTCAAGACGATATAAAATCTGTACTCGTTTACATGGATCAACTTTTAGAAAATCTACCAGAAGATAAAATTGAAGAGTTTGCAAAATCAGAGCATTTTGATACTTACAAAAAATTATTCAATGAATTGGGAATTTCTAACTAATGGGTTTATTAGAGCATATCAATAGTGTTTATTATTCTCCAAAATCTCAGCAAGAAGGTTTGTTGTCTCTTGCTGAGAAGTTTAGGGAAAATAATTCAGCTAAAGGAGAAATTCAAAATAACACACATACTCAAGAAGGTTTGCTTTCTGTAGCTCAAAAGTTTAGAGAAAAACAAACTGAAACAGAAAAGACAAAGGTTGATTTAATAAAACAAGATTGTTTGTCTTTTGATATTACAAAACCTTATGAAAATTTTATCAGATTTTGCCAAGAAGCAAATTTGATGAAAGCGGGTTTGTATGTAGAAAATTCAAGTGGATTTTTCTTAAATTTTGCTTTTAATTTTGATGATGTTACAGTTCAAAAATCAAAATCTACTAAGTCATTTTGGAATGGAACATTACCAGAAACAACTTGGCAATATTATCAAAAGGAAGAATTGATAGGTTTTTATCAATTATTTTCGCCAGATGAAATAGAATTTATTTATAAAATAGCTTTTAAAAGATTTTTTATAAATAACAGAAATTTTATTTTTATAACAAGTTTACAGCCTAATCAAACTTTAAATACAAATTATCTTGAAGAAAATATTACAACGTTTATTCAAGGAATTAGTGAATTTTTAAATTTAAACGAAAAACTTGAAAAAAACTGTACACAAACAGAACTTGAAAATAATATTCAAGAAGGATTAAGAAAATCTTTACATGGACAATATATGGAACTCAACATTGTTCAAATTTTAAAAAAGATTGATTATCTTAACAAATTTGAATTATTAAATATTGGTTCACACATTTTTTCTGTATTAAAGAAATCTGTAACAGAACCAAATATCTGTATAGATTATCCTGGCAAAATTAAATTTGTCTATTTTACTAACTCCGAAATTGATGCACAAATGTTTGAAGTACAGATTAAAAATAATTTAAGCAATTTCTTAAATAATGATATTTTAGAGTTAGTTAAAGTAACTAATTACAACAATACAAGTAACGCTAAGATTTTGCAAGATTTGTTACTAGGTAAGTAAAATTGGATTTAGTTTTTTCTCAAGCAAAAAATAATGAAACAACATTTTCTGTTGATGGAATTTATTATCATTCAAGATATAATCCGTCAGCAGAAGTAGAAAAATGGATAAATCAAATTGAATGTAATTTTATTCCAAAGGTAATAATTGTTTTAGGTTGTGGCCTACCCTTTTGTATTAAATTCATAAAAGAAAAATTTAGCACAAGTAAGATTTTAATTATTCAATATGACGATAAAATTTTGAAAAAAGCAGAAAGTGAATTTTCTAAATTATTTGATAAATCAGTTATTCAAATATCAACTTCAAATTATAAATGTTCAGAAAATTTGAGTGAATTTTTTTTTGAAAATTTTTCGGAAGAACTTAGTAATCAAATTTTATTTTTATCTTGGAAACCAGCTGAAAAAATTTTTCAATCTGAATTTAATTTAACAATAAATGCAATTCAATTATATTTAGAAAAATCAAAAGAAATAATTGCAACAAGAAGATTCTTCTCTAAAAAATGGATTTCAAATATTTTACGATTTTTTAATTTTTCAAAAAATTTTTATCATATTGAAAAAGGTAACAAAGATATTTTAATTGTAGCTTCAGGGCCATCTTTACAAAATTCAATAAAAAAAATAATTGAACATAGAAAAACTTTTTTTATCATTTGCCTTTCTTCTGCTACAAAAGTTTTGGTAAAAAATAAAATTATTCCTGATGTAATTTTAACAACTGATGGTGGTTATTGGGCTAAAAAACATTTACAATTTTTAGAAAATTTAGATTATCAAATTCCAATTATTTGTTCTGTAGAAGCTTCGTTATCATTCAATTTATTAAAAAATTCACCAATTATACCACTTGAATATCCTGATTACACAAACAAATATTTTTTTAATAAAACAAAATTATTTTCTGTTAAAACAAATCGTAATGGAACAGTTTCTGGAAACGCTTTAGAAGTTGCAAAACAATTAACAAGTTCAAATATTTATTTTGTTGGTTTAGATTTAGCAACAACAAATTCTTATCAACATACACAACCAAATATTTTAGAAATAAATGATTCTTTATTCGATAAAAAGTTAGAAAATAAAGAAACTAGAATTTCAAATCGAAACATAAATTCAACTGCTCTAAAAACTTACAAAAATTGGTTTGAAAATTTACCTAAAGAATATACAAAAAATGTAAAACGCCTTTTTACAAAAAATGATTTAAAAGAAAATCTAGGAAATATACAAAGTACAACATGGGAAAATATTTCATTTACAAATTTTACAAAAGCACAAAGCATAACAAAACAAAATCAGTCAAATAAAATTTGTACAAAAGAATTATTAAAAAATATAATCGATAATTTAAAAAATCAAAATAATATTGAACAAGTTTACAAAAATAATTCTTATTGGATAAATAATTTAAGTTTAGGAAATATTTTAAATTATAATAAATTTAACAACATAATTTTTTTAGAAAATGCAATAAACGAAACAACAAACTTTTTTTACGAACAATTAAAAAAACTGGAGAAATAAAAATAATGAATTTTGAAAATATCTCAAATGAAAATTCTTATAAAGAAAATACAATTTCAAAAACTAATATCAAAATTGCAACATTAATAAATAACAAAACTTTTTATTCGATATATAATCCACAAAGAGATATTGATTTTTTTTGTTCAAACGAAAAAATAAAAAATTCAGGATTCATTTGTATTGCTGGAATTGGAAATGGTTATCATTTAAAACAACTTTCAGAAAATTATCCAGATAAATTCATTTTGGCATTTGAAATAAATAAGACTTCACTTGATTTTTTATCACAAATAAATGATTTTTCTTTTATTAAAAATAAAAAAATATTATTAACAACTTTGGATGAATTAGAAAATAAAATAATTGAAAATTATACTCCTGCAATTTATGAAAATTTTTATTTTACAAATATAAAATCATGGATGGATTATCATCAAGAATATTTTAAAATTATCGAAAAAAAAATAAATAATGCAATATCAATTATATCATCAGATTTTTCTGTACAATCACATTTTGGTAAGATTTGGATGCACAACATTTTGGAAAATACTAATTATTTAATTAAAAATAAATTCCATAAAAATTTTGAAATAGATAATAATAAAACTGCGCTTGTAATTGGAGCAGGACCTTCACTTGAAGAATCAATAAAATTTTTAAAAGAAAATAATGACAATATTTTTATTATTTCTACAGATACTTCTTACCCTACTTTATTAAAACACAAAATTATTCCACAAGTTGTTGTAAGTATTGATGCACAAATTTTTTCAAGAGAACATTTTATCGGAATAAATAAAGAAATTATCAAAAATACAATTTTTTTATTCGACTTATGCGCAAATTCTTCTATCGTAAAAAAATTGAAAAATGAAAACATTTTATTTTTTACAAACGGACATCCATTATGTAATTACATAGAAGAAAAATCAAATGTTAAATTTTTAAGATTAAATTCTGGCAGAGGAACTGTAACTTCGGTTGCTTGTGATTTTGCTACAAAATGTAATTTTGAAAATATTATTTTATTAGGAACAGATTTTTCATTTTATATGAATAAACCTTATACAAAAGGAACTTATTTAGAAAATCAATTTTTGAATCAATCAAACATAATAAAAAATTTAGAAACACAATATACAAATCTAATGTTACGAACACAAATATTTAAAAACAATGAAGGAAATTTTACTACAAAACTTTTAGACGAATATAAATTATACCAAGAAAAAATTATACACAACTCAACGTCAAATTTTTATGTAGAAAATAAAAATTGTAATCCAATGAATTTACAAATTTTTGATTCAAATATTAAAACATCATTAAAAACAGATGAAAAAAAATTTTTAAATCAAACTATAAAAAAAGATATTTTTGAGCAATTATACTCAGAATTATCTAATGTAAATAATAGTAATGATTTTGAAAAAATTTATCCAATTTTACCACTTTTAGCTTGGGGAAAAAATAAAAAAATTGACTTTTTTTCTATAATTAATATTGCAAAGAAATTAATACATAATTATACTATAAGATGTTATGAATTTAAAAGCCACTAGATTTTTTTCAATTTGTATTTTTCTTGTATTTGCTTTTGCAATTTGCTTTTTTGGAATATCAGTGTACAAAAATATAGTTACTGGTAAAACATTGGCAACTGAAATTTTTTCAACTATTACTTTAGATGCAGTTGATTATATCAATTTTTACGGAGTTACTGAAAATTTTTCACAGAAGTTCACAGAATATGTTCAGAACAAAAATGAGATTGCAGGTTTAATTATAATGCAAGATTCAAGTTCTTGTTTTGCATATCCAGTTTCTTCTTCAATTATTCAATTTGATAATTTTGGAGAACCTATAATAAAAGGTAATTCTCCAATTTTTACAATTTTTAGTTCTACACTTCCTGTTGATAATTATGTAGGATTAAATATTACAACTGCTGTTTATTTAATTCAACCAAGCAAAATATTTTCACTTGCAAGAACTTCTTTTTTAATTATTTTAGTTGCAACAGCTATTGTTTTTATAGTGATAATGATTCAATATAAAAAAGATGATTCAATTAATTATAATTCAGAAAATTTTATAAAAGAAACTTCAATTTCACAACATACAGATAATAGTAATGATTTAGAAAATCAAACTTCATCAAATTATGTATCAACAGAAAATGATAATCATGTTGATAATGAAATAATCCTTGAAGAAGAAAATCAAATTGATAACGACTTAGAATTAGATCAGAACCTAGAAACTGAACAGGCTCCTAAATTCAAGCCTTTTGCATCAAATATTTCTGACCCACAAGGTTTATTTTCAGAATTTACAGGTTTCGGATGGGAATCATATTTAGAAACTCGTCTTGATTCAGAACTAGCTCGAGCAGCTTCTTCAGAACAAGACTTATCATTCTTTTTAATTGCAATAGAAAACTTTGATTTCAATAACCAAATTATTCCACAATTAACAAGTATTTTATTGGAAAGATTTAAGTTTAGAGATTTAGTTTTTGAGTACGGTACTAACGGATTTGCTGCGATTTTACAAGGAATGAATTTAGATAGAGCTATGGCATTAAGCCAAGATTTATATACGCAAATAAGTGCTTTATTAGTAAACAACCAAATGAATAATAAATTTGGAATTGGAATTACAACACGAAGTTTACGGTTAATTACAGGAAATAGATTAATTGACGAAGCTCAACAAGCCTTAAATAAAGCCTTTGACGAAGAAGGCTTACCTATTGTAGCATTTAGGGTAAATCCAGAAAAATATCGTCAATATTTATCTGATAATGAGTAAAAATATAAAAGTAATAAAAAAATTTGGTAAAAAATGTCTTTATTATAAAAGATTTTTCTTGCCAGATTTTAAATTACCTAGTATAATATAATAAAGAGGTAAACCATGGAAAGAAAGATTTATGTAGCTGGAATGTCATGTGATGCTTGCGAAAACAAAGTAAATACTGCTGTTTCTGCAGTTGCTGGTGTTAACAGTTGCAAAGCAAATGCCATGAAAGCTCAAGTTTTAGTTGATTACGATGAATCTGTAGGTGGAATTGATGCTGCTATTGAGTCAGCTATTTCCAGTTGTGGATTTGATGTATTGGGTTAATCAAAGCTTAAATTTCATTTTTTGAAAAAATTAATAGAAAGCCGAAAATTCAGTAATAAAAGTTACGAATTTTCGGCTTTTTTATGAAAAATACTAAAAGTTAAATAAAATTAATTACTCATCAAGAGTTTCTTCTTCATTAGATGTTTCTTTAGTTGATTTTTCTTTTTTTTCATCAGTAAGAAGTTTATCTTTTGCAAAGAAAATATCGTAAACAATAAAAATCAAAACTCCAAATGTAATTGATAAATCTGCAACATTCAAAATTCCAGTTCGTAAGTTACCAATTCCAAAGTTCATAAAATCGATTACGCTAAAACCGTTGAATAAGCGATCTAAAAGATTTCCTAAACCACCAGCAATTACTGATGTAAACAAAATACATCTAAAAGTATCTTTTTCTTTGAATAAACACCAATAAAGTCCCCAAAAACAAACTAAAATTGGAATAATTGCTAAAAGAATATATTTTAGCACTATAGGAAAATTTGCTCCCATACTTAAAAATGCACCTGTATTTTCAGCATAAATCAATTTAAAAATTCCACCTAAAAAACTCTTTGGTGGATTTCCTTTTAAAAATTCTACTGCAAGAATTTTTGTCAATCTATCTAAACCAAAATTTATTACAAATGTTATAATCGTAACTAAAATAATTTTTTTTCTTTTTGAATCAAAAGACATAATGAAATCCTTAAAAAAAAGAGCTGTTAAAGAGTAAAAAATTCACTTAAAACAGCCCTTTATATAAAATCTAGTTTTTATTAATATTTTTTGTCTGCGTATCCAATCCAGCCTTCGTTTTCAACGAGAGCTTTTTCAAATCCATCTAATCTAAAATGATAGCTTTTTGAAAGACTTCCAGAAATCAATTTTACCTTTGCAGTTCCATCGTCGTTAATAACGATATTACATTCTGTATCTTTATCAGCAAAAGTATGGAACATATCTTCGATATCTTTTTTGTTAAGTTCAATAGCCATCATTCCACAGTTATACATATTTTGTCTAAAAATACGAGCAAAGTTTACTGCAACAACTGCGTTAATTCCATTAACTTCTAAAGCCCAAGGAGCATGTTCACGACTTGAACCACAACCAAAGTTTTCTCTAGTGATAATAACACTTTTACCTGAAATATCAGTTTTAGAATTAAAACCGTCCATTTTCAAATCTTCAAGCAAATAAGGTTTTAATGCTTGTTTACTGATTTCTGTTAAATATTTTGCAGGGATAATTTCGTCAGTATTGATATCTGAACGATCCAAAAATAAAACTTTTCCACCAAATTGTTTCATTAGTTGTTTCCTTTATAAAGTGATGAATTTGTTATTGTTCCAGCGATTGCTGTTGCAGCAGCACTTGCAGGGCTCATAAGGTGTACCATTCCGCCCTTACCCATTCGTCCGTTAAAGTTTCGGTTTGTAGTTGATGCACAAACTTCTTTTTCTGCAAGAACACCGTTACTCATTCCTAAACAAGCACCACAAGTTGGATTTGTTACACAGAAACCTGCTTCCATGAAAATATCGATAATTCCTTCTTTAAGAGCTTGTTTGTAAACACTTGGAGTTGCAGGAGAAAGAATTCCTCTTACACCATCAGCAATTTTTTTGCCTTTGAGAACTTCAGCAGCCACGCGTAAATCTTCGATTCTTCCGTTTGTACATGAACCGATGTAAACTTGGTCAACTTTAGTTCCAGCAAATTCTGAAACAGGTTTTACTTGGTCTGGTTTGTAGTTAAATGTTGCCATTGGAGAAAGATTTGACAAATCGAAAGTATAAACTTTTTCGTATTCAGCATCTTCATCACTTGTCCATTTTGAATATTCTTTTAGAGCATCTTCTTTTGAAGCAAAATCATCTTTGATGAAAGGCCACAAATATTCAACTGTTGTCATATCTGGCATACAAATTCCTGATGTTCCACCAGCTTCGATTGCCATGTTACAAAGTGTCATTCTTGCTTCCATAGACATTGCATCAACGATAGGACCTGTAAATTCCATTACACAGTTTGTAGCACCGTTTACACCAATTTGTCCGATGATAAACAAAATAACATCTTTTGCATAAACACCTTCTGGAAGTGTTCCATTAAGTACAAATTTGATAGTTTTAGGTTCTTTGAAAGAACATACACCTTTTAAGATACCTACTTCAAGGTCTGTTGTTCCAACACCAGCAGCGAAAGCTCCGAAAGCTCCGTGTGTACAAGTGTGGCTATCACCCATAATGATAGTAAAACCAGGACGAACAAATCCTTTTTCTGGGAAGATTGCATGACAAACACCGTTTGCACCGATATCAAAAAAGTCCTTAATATTATTTCTTCTAGCCCAATCGCGTAAAATTTTACTTTGAGTTGCTGTTTTTGAATCTTTTGAAGGTGTTACATGGTCAATAACTGCCTTAATTTTGGTAGGGTCAAAAACTCTATCCATTTTGCGTTCCATAAGGTCTGTAATTGCCACAGGTGTTGTAATTTCATGACAAAATACTCTGTCTAATTTCAAAACCCAAGTATCAGCAAAAGGTTTTTCTACAACATGGGATTCAAAAATCTTTTGTGCAATAGTTTTTTTCATAATGATAAAAATCCTTAGTTAATAATTTAATTTACATTATAATACAAAAATAGTGATTTTACAAGTAAGTAAAAATATCAATATTAAAGAGGTTTTTAACACACACTTTACAAAATAATAGTTAACAGGTATAATTCCATATTGGAAATGTCTAAAATTCAGGCGGCGTACTCCCTACTCTATCAGCTTTTTGCTGAAATAAAGACAAGGGAGGCTAACTATGACTTGTGAAATGATTATTAGTTTTATAACTTGTGTTGCAACAATAATCGGAACAGTTGTAGCTCTGCTTTCTTACCTAGAAAAGAAAGATAAAGAGTAAAAAAATAAAGCCGCCAAAATGACTCGCACCCATTTGACGGCTTTTAAGCAAAAAATGTGGAGACGACCAAATGAATTTTGGCATTTCCTTTTTTAATATACAACAACTTTGGAAATTTTGCAAGAAATTTCTTTGAAAACGGTAACACCTATTCAAAGTGGACCAATATATCGATTTTGAAAATCAAACCAATTTAGATTTTCGATTGGTGATGAAAGTTTTTTGTTTGGTTCAGAAATACAAGTTGGTTCCCACCAAAAAATTGCTGATGGATGATTATTTACAGAACGATTCATTAAAGCACAAAGTTGTTCAAAATAAGATTTTTGACCTTGCGGAGAAGCATCAAATCCTTCAATTAGTTGATTTTTTATTCCGTACAAATTTGAAAGATTATCTTTCCAACCTAAAGTCCATGGATAAGCTGTTTCTACGATAAAAATACCTTTGTCAAATTTTTTAGATAAAGTGTTTACGCAATTTTCAAGTTGTGTTAAATTTTTTCCTTGCCATAATGAATAATAAGACAAACCGATAATATCGTAATCAAGATTAGATTTTTCGGCACAAGAAAACCACCACAAACTTTTGGATAAATCTCCAGAAGAATCTATGTGTAAAATAATTTTTGCATTTGGAAAAATATTTTTTGTTGCACTAATTCCTTCTTTTAAAATTGATGCAACATTAGAAAATTTTTGAACATCACTTCCCTTTTGACTTATTGTACCGTAAGGAAATAAAAGTCCGTTTGTTATTTCATTTCCAATTTGCACATAATCAATTTGAATATTTTCATCTTTAAACTTTTGTAAAGATTCGGTTGTATAATTAAAAACAATTTTTTGTAATTCATTTTGCTCTTGTGCAAAATTTGTTTTAGAAATTTTATCTTTCCATTTTTTTGGAATTGTCTGTTGAGATGGATCTGCCCAATAATCAGAATAATGAAAATCAATTAAAACTTTCATTCCAAGTGATTTTACTCGCTTTGCCATTTTAATCGTATTTTCAAGATTACAATAATCAGTTTTAGAAAGATTTTCTTCTGAAAGTTCCGGATTAACCCAAAGTCTAAAACGAATGCAATCTAAATTTCTTTTTGCAAAAAAATCTACTACATCAGTAATTTGATTATTATTTTCATCAAAAAAATTCACACCTAAATCTTCATATTGTTGCAAAGAAGATAAATCTGCACCTTTCAAAAATTGTTGAGAAAATAAAAAAGAATTTAAAAATACAAATAAAACAGAAACTAAAAAAAATTTTCTTTCAAAGAAATTCATTAATTTTCAGATTTTTCAACTAAACCCATTGAAACAAGTTTTTCTAAAATCTGTTCAACGATTTGTTGAGGATTGTACAAAGCAGTATTGATTTGCATATCAACAAAGTCAAAATCATTGTTATCGATTTTGTATAATTTTTGATAACGAATTGAATCTTCTCTGTCCCGCATTGCAGTAAAATCCATAATTTCGTGAAGATTTCCACCTTCACGAATAAAAACTCGGTTTGCACGAGTTTCATCGTCAGCCAAAAGATAAACTTTCAAATCAGCTTCTTTCAACATCCAAATTGCAAGACGACTTCCAAGAACACAAGAAGATTCTTTTGCCATTTCAACTTGTTTTGTATCAACTGTAATGTCAAATGAATCATCAGTTTTGGCTTTTTCGATAATTTCTGCCAAAGACATTCCTGTTTCTGAAGCAAGAGAACGGAAAGTATAATTTATCATTGGAATTTTCAAAGTTTCAGATAAAAGTGTACTAACAGTAGTATTTCCACAACCACTTTTTCCAGAAATTGCAATTCTTACTTCTTTATTTGGTACGATAGTATAGTTCATAAAGTAATCTCCTAAAATGTTTAGATAAGTATATTACTTATCATTTCTATTTTCAATAATATATATTTTTTTTTATAAAAAAAAGTGTAGTAAAATTCTTTTGGTAATGTTATACTCTAAATATAATAAGAATTGTTTTATATGAAGATTGATAAAAACTTCTCTTAAAATAGCGTCGAAGTTTTTATCTAAAGTTTGCCTTGCAAACTTTCTTATTTACTGCTGTTTTTCATTTCATTGCAAAACAGCGTAAAAAGTCAAATAGGAAATCAACATTTCCTCATTGACTTTTTAGGGAGGATAATATGAGTGATTTTGCTTATGCATATTTTAACAGTGAACTTGAAAAATTAGATGTTGTTTCACTTGAAGAAATTTTAGACAAAGTTCAACGATTACTAAAGCAAAAAAGAACAGAAAATAATAATCCCTCCATTGATGAAAATGAAGTACAAAAAATAAACAATGTTTATGATAAAATTTCTGAAGAAGAACAACTTTCCATTGCAGATTCTTCAATGAGAACAATGTGGGAGGCTGTAAAAAATGACTCGTGGTGAAATTTGGTGGGTTGATTTTGGATTAGCATTCGGAAGTATGCCACAAGGAAGAAGACCTGCAATAATTGTACAAAATGATAATTTCAACACCAGTAATATTTTAACAACTATTGTTGTACCACTTACAACTAATTTAATTCTTGCAGAATACAAAGATAATGTTCTATTAAAAAAAAATGTTACAAAACTTTCAAAGGACTCTGTTGCGCTTATTCCACAGGTTGGAATAATTGACAAAAAATGTCTTGTAGAAAAAGTTTCAAAACTTCCACCATCGATAATGTTTGAAATTTCAAAAGCTTTATCTGATGTATTAGGTCTATAAACCTCATCTACAACAAAAACTCTAATTTTTCGCGGATAAATTGGCTTTTTTCTTTTAGGCCGATTTTACCAGTTTGCAAAATTAAGAAATTTGGTTTGTGAGGGTCTAATTTTACTCTGCCACCACTTTCTTTTATTAAGCGTAAAACTTTTTCTACACTGATATTAGAAACTTTTGCAAATTCAATTTGTACGATTCCTTGGCGTTCTTTGAGAGTTGAAATATTCAATTTTTTACAGATAACACGAATTTCAGCCAAAGAAAGCAAACTGTAAACTTCGTCAGGAACAGGTCCAAATCTATCTTCAAGTTCGCCATAAACTCGTTCGTATTCTTCTTTTGTGGAAATTGAAGCAACTTTTTTGTAAATTTCCATCTTAGTTTGAAGATTTTTAATATAAGTTTCTGGAATAAATCCTGTGTATTCAAGTTCAAGGAGAACTTCATTTTGTTCGGTGTAATTTTCGTCAGAAAGTTTTTTTACGGCATCTTCAAGTAAGCGCAAATACAAATCAAATCCAACAGAATATACATCTCCGGATTGGTCTTTTCCTAAAAGGTTTCCAGCACCACGAATTTCCATATCTTTCATTGCGATTTTAAATCCACTTCCAAGTTCAGTAAAATCGGAAATTACTTGAAGGCGCTTCATTGCAATTTCAGACAAAGCTTTATTTTCCGGATACAACATATAAGCGTAGGCTTTTCTGTCGCTTCGCCCTACACGACCTCTAAGCTGATAAAGTTGAGAAACTCCGTACATATCGGCTCTATCGATAATGATTGTATTTACATTTGGAATGTCGATTCCGTTTTCAATAATTGTTGTTGCAATTAAAACATGAAATCCACCCATTTTGAATCGTCTAAAAATATCATCAAGTTCTGTGGCAGACATTTGTCCATGGGCAACATCAATCATCATTTCTGGAACAAGTTTTTCAAGCTTGATACGAACTTCGTC
The DNA here is from genome assembly GCA_036307825.1 of Treponemataceae bacterium. Taxonomy (GTDB): domain Bacteria; phylum Spirochaetota; class Spirochaetia; order Treponematales; family Treponemataceae; genus RGIG9060. The sequence continues at coordinate 27,648 of JAXJWW010000106.1, forward strand.
TAAACTTTCAACTCGATTGTGAAGATAAAAGACTTGTCCACCTCGTTCAACTTCTCGGCGAATTGCAGAAGCAACTCTGTCGTCGTTGTAAGCATCAATTACAGTTTCAATTGGTTGTCGGTTATGTGGCGGAGTTGTTAAAAGACTCATATCTCGAATTTTTAACAAACTCATGTGAAGTGTTCGAGGAATTGGAGTTGCACTCATGGCAAGACAGTCGATATTTTCTTTTAATTCTTTTAATCGTTCCTTATCTTTAACTCCAAAGCGTTGTTCTTCGTCAATTATCATCAATCCTAAATCTTTAAAAGCCACATCTTTTTGGATGATTCTGTGAGTTCCAACTAAAATATCAATTTCACCTTTAGAAAGTTTTTCAAGGATTTTTTTCTGATCGGCTTTTGAAACAAAGCGTGACATGTGAGCAATTTTTACAGGGAATTTTTCAAATCGTTCTTTGCAAGATTCGTAATGTTGTTCTGCAAGAATTGTTGTTGGGGCTAAAAATGCAACTTGTTTTCCACCCATAACCGCTTTGAAAGCAGCGCGCATTGCAATTTCAGTTTTTCCGTAGCCAACATCACCACAAACTAACCTATCCATTGGAACAGGTTTTTCCATATCAAGTTTTATTTCTTTTGAAACATTTATTTGGTCGTCAGTTTCGGTGTAAGGAAAAGCGGCTTCAAAGGCTGTTTGCCATTCAGCATCCTTTGGAAAAGGAAATCCTCGAGCAGCTTTTCGTCTTGAATAAAGACTGATAAGTCGTTCCGCTAATTCTTCAACAGCTTTTTTAACACGACTTTTTCGATTTTCCCAACTTTTTGAACCGATTCTATCAAGTCGAGGAGCATCACCTTCATTTCCGATGTAGCGCTGCACTAAGTTTACTTGTTCAATTGGAATAAAAACAATTTCTTCGTCAGCATATTCAAGTTTGATATAATCTCGCTCGTTTCCAAGAGCTTTTACGCGGTCGATTCCTTTGAAAAGTCCAATTCCGTAGTTTACATGAACAACATAATCTCCTGGATTTAATTCAACGAAGGTATCGATTACAGAACTTTTTGCGTGTTTTACAGATTTTGGGGCGTGTTTTCTTCGACCAAAAATTTCATTTTCTTGAATTACAAGGATTTTTTCTTGAGGAATACCAAAACCACTAGAAATTGACAATGGTAAAATTTGCAAAGTTCCAGTTTTGTAAGAAACATAATCTTTTAAAATTTCGTTTATTCGTAAAGATTGATTTTCACTTTCTGCAAAAATGAAAATTTTATATTCTTCTTTCAAAAGATTTTCTATGGATTCTTTTAAATAAGTGATATTTCCAAAAAAACTTCGAGGACTTTCAGTTTCAATTAAAAATCTATCTTTTGCAAGAGATTCTTCACCATGAATTGTACGAAACAAAATTGTATTTTTACAAAATTCCAATAAATTTGAAAAATTGAACAAAATATCCTGTGGTGGTGGAACCGGTCGAGCATTTTCAGTTTCAATTAAAGTTTTTGCTTTTCTATAAAGACCTAAATATTCTCTGTCAAAATTTTCTTGTGAATTTTTTTGTCTATCATAATCACAGAAAAAAACTTTTGTATTTGAATCAAGATAAGATAAAACTGAATTTTGAAAAATAGACTTTTCTTCTGATTGCCACAATAATGGATAAAGTAATTCTTCACCTTCAGATTCATGACTAACCATTAACTCTGTTAAATATGAAGAAAAATCGTATTCTGATAAATCTTTTCGAGATTTGATTTTTTCTTCTAATTTTGAAACTAATTCATCCTTCCAGATAACTTCTTTCATTGGATAAATTAAAAGAGAATCAATATTTTCTATTGAAGATTGAGTTTCTGGATTAAAAGATTTTATTTGTTCAACTTCGTCAAAATCAAAAACAATTCGATGAGCAAATTCTTCGCCAGGCATAAAAATATCTAAAACTTCTCCACGCAAAGTAAATTCACCTCTAACTGTAACACGAGGAACTCGCAAATATCCTAGTTCAGAAAGTTTTTCTGCAATAATTGTTGGGTCAAAGGCTTGTCCTTTTTTTATTGTAAAAACAAGTGATTTTACATAATCTGCTGGAGGAACAGGTGTTAATAAGGCTCTTTGAGAAATTACATAAAATGTAGGTTTTTCTTTTTTTGTTGATAAATTTTGTTGAGATTCATTGAATGCCATTTTTGCCAAAAAAGAAGCTCGTTCACCAAAAACAACAGCTCCTTTTGCACAAGGTCTGTAAGGAACCATTCCCCACCAAGGCAATGTTAAAATATCTGCTTGTAAAATTCCTTTTTCATCAGTAAAAACTGTAGTTAAATCTAAAATAAGTTCTGAACAATCTTTTTCAGAAGGAACTACAAAAACGCATTTTTTAGAAAGTTCTTTTGCAAAAAAGGCGGTAACAGAACCAGAAATTCCTTCAACTTCTTTTACATTTTCATCATCACTTTCAATAAAAGAAAGAAGATTTTTTACTTGAGTCCAATTATGAAATAATTTTTGAAGTGATAAAGTATTCATTAAAATCGTCCGATAATATGGTTATGAAAAGATTTCTATTTGCTATTATATCAATTTTTATACTTTTTGCCCAGAGCATTGTTGCACAGAATAACGAAGATGTGCAAGTTTCAATTAAATTGTACAATAAAACATTGTATTATCCTGGTGAATCATTAGATAATCCAATTTATGTTCACGTTACAGTTGCAAATAAAGGAAGCGAAACTTTGCGTTTCAAACTTGCAGATGATAGAATGTTTAGTATTGATTTTAGTGCATTCAATGCAAAAAACAAAATACTTCCTTACACAGAGGAAATTATCAAAAAACGCACAACTGATAGAATCGTTTATTTTAGAGAAATTGCTCTTGAAACAGGTGAAGAATATTCATTTGTTGAAAATTTAAAAGATTATGTTCAAATTACAGAACCTGCAATTTATTATTTTGAATTAGATTTTTTTCCTGAGTTATATAAATCAAAATTTAATAAAATCGAATCAAATCGCTTAAGAATTGATGTAAAACCTTCTCCATCAGTTACAAGTGTAACAAAAATTCCAGTTTCTAATGAAACTATTTCTGTCTTAAAACCAGAAACAATTTCACCAGATAAAGTTGTTGAACAAACAATAGTTGCTAGACAGAAAAATTTGTGGGATCAATACTTTTTGTATATGGACATTGAAAAAATGCTTACACGCGACCAAGCAAGAAAGCGAAAATATACAACACTTTCTGATATTGAAAGAAACAGAATGATTCAAGATTACAAACTAGATTTAATGCAATCAAGAATTGATAATGACATTGTTGCAATTCCAGAATCATTTTACATTGAAAAAACAGTTTACACACAAACTGAAGGAAGTGTTTCTGTAATTCAATGGTTTAAATATGATACTTTCAAAGAAAAGAAACGTTATGTTTATAGCGTTCAAAAGCGTGATGAAATTTGGCATATTTACGATTACACAGTAGAAAATCTAGGAACTGAATAAACTTAGGATATAAAATGAAAGCACTAATAATTTCAGAAGCTAACGATATTATTGACGAATTTACAGAATATTATAAAACTCAAAATTACGATATAATAAAATATCGTTGGCTAATGAAAGCTTTAGATAACATTGAAGAAATTGCTCCTGATTTGATTTTTATAAATGCTACTGAATATCCACGACATTGGAAAATTCTTTGCCAATATATTAAGGGATTTGAAAAAAAAGTAAAAATTGTTTTATACACTGCAAATCCTTTATCAAATGAAGAAAAAGAAAAAGCTGAATGTTTACAAATTGACACAATTGTTAATACAATTGAAGATTTACAAGAAGTTTGTTGTATAGATAATATTTGTAAACAGCCAGAAGAAAATTCTCAACAGCAGAAAATAATTAATGAAGGTTCAAAAGTTAGTAAAATTGAAGAATCGGATAAAACTATTCAACAACCTACCCTACCTGAAAAAAATAATGAAAATTTTGTTTGTAAATTTTTATTTTCAAATCCAGAAAATTTAGTGTTAATAACAGGAAAAGTTAAAAGTTTTAATGATTCAAAATTGATTTTTCTTCCTGACAACCCAGAAGATACAGCAAATATTGCAGTTGATACAATTATTAAAAAATGTACTCTAAAAGTTGATAATCAAATCAACACAGTTGATGTAAAAGTAATTAAAAACGATACAGAAATCGAATTTTTAATTTGTAAATAATCTTACCCCGGATGGTGGAATGGTAGACACGCTAGTTTCAGGTACTAGAATCCTATTAGGATGTGCAAGTTCAAGTCTTGTTCCGGGGAAAAGTTCATCAAAACATCTTGCAAATATTTACATCATCTTTGCAAATAATAAATCAATAAACAATTTTGTAATTACAGAATTATACAAAAATTGCATTAAAATTTTAATTTTAACTAACTTCGTATAAAAATGCTCTCAGCAAAAATTTCCCCATCTCGCTAGTGCTGCGCTAACACTTGCAATGCTTCGATGTGTCAATTTTTGCTTACGCATTTTTTACGGATTTGTAAATTTATAATTCTTTGCGATTTTTCACTTTATTTTGTATTTAACACAATGCATCTTACATTATTTTTCACAAGTAAATTTTTGTAAATATTTGCAAGCATTCGGATTTTTGGTTGAAAAAATTTAAGTAAATATTTGCAAGCGTTTAGATTTATGAAGGAAAGTTTAGTAGGAAAATTTTAAACCTATGTTTATACCAGAAAGTAAATAACTTATAATATTTTCTTTTGTAAAAAAATCATCACCAAAATTATCACTTAAATCTTCTGAAAAATTAAATGGAATTAAAAATGTTTTTGACAAATTTATTGACCAAGAAGATTTTTGGATATCAAATAAAAAATTTGATTTTAAATCTAAAACAAATAAACCCAAATGATTTATAATTTCAATTTTAGATGTTTCAGTACCACTTGATCCATCAAACATAAAATTTTTTTTGTATAAATAATCAAAAATATATTTTCCATCTTGATTTAAAAAATA
>JAXJWW010000107.1:0-1914 GCA_036307825.1 Treponemataceae bacterium
CTTCCGCAGCAAAGTTATCAATGACCTTGAGACCTTCAAGTCAGAAAGTGATGTAATACTTGCCAACAGATTTGATGAGTCAGTACTCGGGGACGTAGCAGATAAGGTCTATACAAGAGATCTGTTCAGGAGAGACTAAGAAGATGATATAGAAAATAATTTTCAAACTGCTCAAAATCAACTAACAATATGAAGATGGGACGCAAAATTTTTTAACTAATTTCTATTTTTAGAAAAAATTTTGTTTGTTTATTATTTTTTAGTTATTTTTCATGTTTATTTCATTATAAATTCTTTTGAGGTTGTGTCCGATTGTGTATAGTTTGAATTCAGTATTTACTTGTTTTAATCCTGTTGTTGTGAATTCTGTTAAGTGCATGTTTTGTTTCATGTTTGCAAATGGCAATTCGGCTGTTTTTGATCTTAATTTGTAGATTTCTTGCGCTTCAGGAGTTTCCATTTTCCGTTGCATTCTGATTTTGGAAGGATTTCCGTAATCGCTAATCGTTTTATATCTTTGGCTTTTTGCGCAATACTCTTGTACAGGACATGATTTACATTCTTTTGTCCAATGAGCAATTCTTGGTTTGTCTTTGTACTCGTATTCTTTCACACGGTACAATGGTTGTCCTAATGGGCAAATATATGTCCTTATTTCGTTATCATAATTGAAATTATCTTTGGAAAATGGTTTTACAGTTAAATTGTATTTCTTTTCTTTTCTTGCGAGTTTTCGTGAAGATATATAACCGTCTAAACCTTCTTGTTCGAGATATTCTGCATTTATGTCTGTGGAATATCCATTATCAGCACTTACTTGGAAATTAGAGGGTATTTCATTGTATATTTCGCTTAAATTTGATTTTACTTGTTCTATTGCTGGAATAAGTTCATGATGATCACTTGGATTATTGGTAACATGTGATGCAATTATTATTCCTTTGTATTCGTCCACTGCGATTTGTGCATTGTAATCAAATTCCCATCGTCCCTTTTTATTCTTCATGAACCTTGCATCAGGGTCATTAATGCTAATCACGTCTTTTTCAGATTCATTGAGTTTTTCTTCAAGCGTTTCGACCTTTTTGAAAATTTTTTCAGGGTTTTCTTCAGCTTGCTTTAAGAGCTTTTTACTTGAAGCTCTTAATTTATCTTTGTTCCTATCATCTTTAGAAGATTTATTGACTTTTTCAAAGACTTCTTTGAATTTTTCTTCATCAGTTAATGTTTCTGGAACACTGTTCCCTGATTCTTCACCTAATTCTTCGTCTTCTTCTTCGTCCAATTTAATGCTTTTTTCAAGATGTTGTTTCATTATTTTTAATTGCTGTTCGTTTGTTAATTTGTTAATTGATGTTTTTGCTTTAATTTTTGTCCCATCAACACTTACATGATGAATTTTAACTAAATCCTCTTCGGTTGCAATTTTTATAGTCATTTTAAAAGCTTCATCAATCAAATCAGAATAATCACGCTTAAATCTCAAAATTGTACGATAACTAGGATGCTGCATGCCTGCTAAGTACATATAACCAACATCAGTTTGAGTTCTTCGCTCAATCTCACGTGAGGATAATCCTCCATCAAAAACACTCATCAAAACTAGCCTAAGCAATAATTCACGAGGATACGCAAATTCACCAGGCGTATCAGCAAACTCACGGTTCGCTTTGGAACAATCAATATAATCAGCCACATTTTTAATAAAATAACATGGATGGTCTTTTGGAATCAATTTCCTCAAGTCCATAGGCACCAACATGGTCTGATTAATAGTATCATCTCTTAAAACCATAAATAAAACAACCATAAAGATTTATATCTATAATAATAGATTGTACTTCATAGTATATAAAATTAAAGGAAAAATAAATAAAAAAAATTTAAAAATTAGTGAGTTCGTGTCCCACCCTC
>JAXJWW010000108.1:0-40801 GCA_036307825.1 Treponemataceae bacterium
GATTAAATATAAGATTGACTGTTTGCAAATTGGTGCAAGAAATATGCAGAACTTTGAACTTCTAAAAAAAGTTGGTGCTGTAAATATTCCTGTAATTTTAAAGCGAGGAATTTCTGCAACAATTGAAGAATGGCTTATGGCTGCTGAATATCTTTTGTCTTCAGGCGCTGAAAATGTTATTTTGTGTGAACGCGGAATCCGTACTTACGAAAAAGCAACTCGTAACACTTTAGACTTGTCTGCTATTCCTGTGTTGCGTTCTTTAACTCATCTTCCTATTATTGTTGACCCAAGTCATGCTGTTGGAATTAGAGATAAAGTTCCACCGATGGGCTTAGCCGCAGTTTCAGCAGGTGCAGACGGAATTATTGTTGAAGTTCATTGTAATCCTGAAAAAGCATTTTCTGACGGAGCGCAAACTCTTTATCCTGAGCAATTTGATAAATTGATGCGAGACATTGATGTTCTTGCTCCAGTTGTTGGAAAAGAAACAACTCGTATCAGAAATAATTTTTCTTGTTCTGCTTGTGAAGTTGAATTGCCAAAAAATAAAAAATCTGATTCTGTAACTTGTGCTTTTTCTGGAAGTAGAGGAGCGTATGCAGAAATTGCAATTCAACATTATTTTGATAAACAATGTGAAAGTTTGTCTTGTGCAAATTTTAGAGAAGTTTTTCAATCTGTAATTGAAGGAAAATCCGATTACGGTATGATTCCTATTGAAAATTCTTTAGCAGGTTCAGTTTACGATAACTACGATAATTTAATTCGATTTGCAGATGTTTCAATTTGTGGAAGTATCAAATTAAGAATTGAACACGCACTTATTGGAACAAAGGAAACTTCTGAAAGTTCTATAAAAACGGTTTATTCTCATCCACAAGGATTTGCTCAATGTTCTGAATTTTTAGCAAAGCATCCTGATTGGAATTTAGTTGAATGTTCTTCAACTTCTGAAGCTGCTTGTTTAGTTGCAAATAAAAATTCTTCTGATTGTGCAGCAATCGCTTCTGGTCTTGCTGCTGATGTTTCTAAACTTGGAATAATTAAAACCGGAATCGAAGATGATCCTCGTAACTATACAAGATTCATTGTTATAAAAGCAAATAATACATCTGGTACAGAAAATTTATCTTCTGTAATTGCTGATAGTTCTAATGGAATGAAGTTAGCATCTGTTGCTTTTACTACAAAAAATGAACCTGGTGCTTTGATGAATTGTCTTGAAATTTTCCATAAATCTTCAATGAATTTAACTCGTCTAGAATCTCGTCCAATTCATGGTCAGCCTTGGCGATATATGTTCTATGTTGATATAGTTTTGAAAGAATCAAATTGCGAAGGCAAAGAAATTTCTGAAGAAGCATTGTACAAAGTAATTAACGAATTAAAAACTCAAACAGAAGATGTTAGATTATTAGGTGTTTATTCAGAAATGAATTAATTTTGAGGTGTAATATGAAAAGATATGTGTTATCAGTTCTTGTAGAAAATCATGCTGGTGTTCTTAGTCGTGTATCAGGATTATTCAGTCGTCGTGGTTACAATATCGACAGTTTAACTGTAGGCGAAACTTTTAATCCTGAACAATCAAGAATGACAATTGTTGTTCGTGGCGATGAATATATTTTGGAACAAATCGAAAAACAACTTTCAAAATTGGTAGAAGTTATTTCTATTAAGCATTGTGAACTTTCAGAAACCGTTGTAAGAGAAATGGCTTTGATAAAAGTAAATGCAAGTGCAATGAATCGTGTTGGTGTTATTGAAACTGCAAATATTTTTAGAGCTCACATAGTTGATGTTGGTATTGATTCTGTAATTGTTGAAGTTACAGGTAGCGAAGATAAAATTGCAAGTCTTATTCGTTTGCTTGAACCTTTTGGAATTTTAGAACTTGTTAGAACTGGACTTACTGCAATGACTCGTGGCGAACAAGTTTTAGGCGATAACTAAAGAAAAATTTTTTGTTTAATTAAACCTCCAAAAAATAACTTTTTTAGGTTATATCTTTTGGAGGTATTTTTTTTAGAAAAATAATTTTTCGCCACAAATAAATGCGGCAGTAGAACAAGCTCCAGCTAAAGATAATTTATTTTGTACAAGTTCAATTTCTGCTGTGTTTCTATCAATCTTTGCTTGAAGTAAATCTTTTTCAGAACCGTAACCAGAATTAAAAAGTTGTTCCTGTTGCTTTATTTTGGAATCTAATGTTTCAATTTTTAATTTCTGATATTCAATTTTTGATAACGCTAAATCGATGATATTAAATTGTTCTTGTAATTTTTGTTTTATCGAAAGTTCTGCATCAGTGTAATTTATATTTGCAGTTTCTTCTTTGCTTTGATTCTTTTTAATTTCATTTAATTTTTTACCACCATCCCAAACTGTTGTTTTTAATGCAACTGTAAAATTTGTTGTGTAGTCGTCTTGTCTAAACCAGTCTTTTTCGATAAATGGAAATCTTGAACCGCCATATCCTAAACTTATTTTTAACGCAAAGTCAGGTTTCCAATAAACAGAAGCTTGTGCAATCTGTGTTGAAAACTGGCTAATCTGTTCTAGATTTTTTAAAATAGTAAATGTTTCTTGTTTTGTGTCTAAAGCTTTTTCTAATAATTCTTTTCTGTCTTGATTTGCAAATTCGTAAAATTTATTTTCGTCTGGTATAAAGTTTATATCTTCTAAAGATAAATTTTGGTTTCCTGTCATTTTTTGAATGCTTAATAGTAAATTAAAAAATTGTTCTTTAATTTCTTGTTGAACTATATTTATTTGTTGTGCATTAATTTTTGCTTCTAAAACATCTTGATTTAATAGCAATCCATTTTTTTGTGCATCTTCAGAAATTTTTACAAGTTTGTTTGCAAGTTCATCTTGAGTTTTTAATAAATTTTCAATTTGTAATAAATAAAATAAACTAACAATTCTTGTGTTAAGTTCTGTTTGTAATTGTTTTTCTTTAGAAGAAATTTGAAGTAATTTTATTTCAGAAACTTTTTCGTAAAGTTTGATGGCAGTTTTTAATTTTCCCCAAGTGTAAATTGGTTGTGTTACATCAAGTTGAAAAGAATAAAATGTATTTTCCATTCCATCAAATAAAGTGATGTATTGTCCTGTTTGTGTTGGAGAATAAGATTCTGGCCAAGAAATAGAATTTAAAATATCATCAACATTTAAAACAATACTATCGATTGGCGGATTTAAAAAATATGTTCCAGAAACTGTTAAATCAATTGTTGGTCCTAAACCTGCTTTTGCATTTTTAACATCAATTAAACTTTGCTGATATTCTTGATTTAAAATTTTTAATTCACTATTGTTTATCTTTAATTGTTTTAATAAATCTTCTAGTGAAAATTCTTTTTTATTATTTGTGTCATTTGTTTGTAAAATATTTTCTTGACAAAAAATAAATGAGAAAAAATTTATTATTAAAATAATACAAAAAAGTTTTTTTATCATAAAGCTAAAGTTCCAACTTCTGAAAAATTATTTAATAGTCCAAGATTTTCTGATGTTTTATCGCTACGAATTGTTTTTGTTTGGAATTTATCTGTAGAATCAATTTTGCTTTCTGAACTTCCGCAATCTATTACAATATAAATTTCTTTTGTTGAATATTTTTCTGCGTAGGAATTATTTATCCAAGTTGCACCTGTTCCTAAATTTGAAAATTTTCCATGAATTATTTTAGAACCGTTTGCACCATCACCTTGTTGATAAGTTGTAACTTCGCTTGATGCAGTTTCAAAAATTTGTAATTTATTTTCTGAATTTAAATATGCTAAAAATATTTTTTGGTTATCATCACTTGTTGTTTCAATTTCTGTTGCTGTACCATTTCCATTTAATTGAATTTGACCTTGTAATGTTGGAACTGATAATTCAAAAGGTTTTACATAAATATCTGTTGTCATTGTTGAACCTTCAACTTGAACAATATATGATTCTTCATTTTCTAAAAAACTATAATTTGAATTTGCTTTATCAAAATTACATTGTTTATATTTTTGATTTGTTCCAGTTTGATAAACATTGATTTTTATTTTTGGTTTATTTTCTGTTGTTCCAGAAATAAATCTTGGATAAGAAATTTTTATATTTCCGTTTCCTGAGATTGTTTGTTTATAAGTTTTTGTTGAATTTTTTTGTGGAACTAAAATTGAAACTTCCAGTGGTTCTGAAATTAAATTTTCTGTTCCTGCATCAATTACATTTACATTTAATATTGTAGATAAATTTATTTTTTTTATTTCTTGATAAACAACATTTGAAGTTGAGTCTGACATAATGATTACAGGATTTTCATTTTTTGTTAATCCGTAGTCAGAATGATAAAATAATAAATAGATTGTACAATAATCTGCTGTCTTTCCAAAATCTGGAAAATAAGCATCCCATACAACTTTGTTAATTGTAAAAGTTCCATCGGAATTTGTTGTTGTGTGTCCAATATAATATTTATCATCACTTGGAGAAAATCTTGTATCAGATTTATAGGCAGTAAAATCAGCATCGCGTTTTTTTTCGTTTACATAAGCGTAAACTTCAACATCTGCAATTCCTTCTTTTGGATTTGTTGTACTTTCTGCATCAACAACTTTTCCGCTAACACCAGCTGAAAAAACTGATGAACATGAATTTACTGTTAGTAAAAAAATAATTGTTAATAAAAATAAAATTTTAGTTTTCATCTTTTATATCCTCATTGAATTTATTTTCTTGTTTATTTTTTTCTGTCATAAAATATAAAACAGGAATTATAAAAAGTGTGATAATTGTTGAAGTTAAAAGTCCGCCAGAAATTGCTTGTCCAAGAGGTGCATAGATTTCAGCACCTTCACCTTTTGCCATTGCCATAGGAACAACTCCTAACATGGTTGTAAGTGTTGTCATTAAAATCGGTCTAACACGACTTGCTGAACCTGTAATTATAATTTCTTTTAATGTTTGATTATTTTCATTTTTGGAACTTTCTAGATTTTGTTGTCTTAAAAGATTTATGTAGTCAATCAAAATGATTCCATTATTTACAACAACACCAGCTAGTGCAATTATTCCCATTAAAGAAATCAAACTTAAAGTTGAGCCAAAAATCATAAGTCCTAAAACAACACCGATTAAACAAAATGGAATTGTTCCCATAACTAAAAGTGGTTGTTTAAATTTTTCAAATTGTAAAACCATAACAGTATAAACTAAGAAACAAGCAATAAATAATGCGCTAATCATTGGAGGAATTGCATCTCCTAGTAATTCCATAATTCCACCGGTTTTACTTTTTACACCTTCTTTTAATGGATGTAAATTTAAATATTCATTTACTCTTGTTGCAACTCCTGAAGTATCTTCGCTAACTAAGGTTGCAGAAATTGTAACAGTCTTGGCTCTGTCTGAATGATTTATTTGTGAAATGCTTTGATTAATTTTTGTATTTGAAATTGAATCAAAAGAAATATTTTTTCCACTTAGAGATTTTATGTTTATGTTAGAAATTGTGTCCTTTGTAATTTGTTTGTCTGTAATATCTGATTCTAATTTTATTGAATATCTATTTCCATTTTCATCGGTGAATTTTCCTGAGTTCATTCCAGAAAAAAGAATTGCACTTGTAATTCCTGCTTCGTAACTTGTAATTCCTAAAGAACTCATGTATTCATGACTCATATCCATAACTAAAGTTGTATTATCAAAAGAAGTATCAACATTTGTTGTTACAACTTCAATATCAGTTTTCAAAAAATCTTCGATGCGGTTTGCTTCTGATAATAAAAGGTTCATGTCTTCGCTTACAAGTGTAAGTCCGTATCCACCACCTCCAGAAACATATCCAACTAATTTATCAAATCCACCGTTGCTAACTTTTACTTTTGCATCTGGAATATTTGAAGATAAAAGTTTTTGTGTTTCCAAAATTATTGTGTGGATTCTTCTTGTTCTTTCTGAAACAGGAACTAAAACAATATGAGCATAACCTGCATTAGGTGAATCTCCTGCTGCCATTCCTCCAGAGTTACCTGAATAATAAACAGCAGTTTTAATTTCTGGGATTGCATTTGAAATTAATTTTTCAGATTGTTTCATCCTTAATTCTGTTTCTTCTAATGATTGACCAATTGGAAATTCTAAATAAACATAAAAGTCTGAGTTATCAGTTGAAGGAATAAATGCAATTCCTAATGCACCAATTAAAATTACAGAAATTATTAAAAGTGAAATTGAAATTACTAAAACAAATTTTCCGTTTTGTAAAATCCAAGATAAAACTTTTTTGTATGCAGTTTCAATCTTTGTAATTCCCTTGTTAAAAATAGTTTCCTTTTTTATTTTTGCTCCAGAAGGATTTAATAATTGTTTCATCAAAAATGGAACTACAATTAATGCAACTAAAACAGAAGCAATAAGTGAAAGAATAATTGTTAATGAAACATCTTTTAAAATTTTTCCAACGATACCACTTAATCCAACAATTGGAAAAAATACAACTACAGTTGTTGTTGTACTTGCAAAAATTGAAGAAGCAACTTCGCTTGAGCCTTTGTAAATTGAATCTTCAACTGAATAAAGTTGTGTTCCATCTGATTTTTTTGCAGAATAATATCTGTAAACTTGTTCTATCATAACGATAGAACCATCTACAATCATTCCTAATGCAACAACAATTCCGGAAAGACTCATTAAGTTAATTGTAATGCCTAATAATTTCATTCCGATAAATGTAAATAAAATTGAAAGTGGAATTGAAATTCCGATAATCATTGTTGAGCGAGAATCATTTAAAAATAAAAACAAAACTATGATTGCCATAATTACTCCAGAAATTCCAGAAGTAATTACAGTTGAAAGTGAAGCGCTAATTGTTCTTGAGTCATCACTTATGATATTATATTTTAAAGTTCCATTAGTTGACTTTTCTGATTCTGCTAAAACTTTTTTTGCTTCTTTTACAATTTTCATTACATTCCCATCGGAACGTTTTGTAATATCAACTACAACAATGTTTTCTTTTCCATCAGTTACAATTACATCATCTTTGGGATAAATCAATTCAATATCTGCAATGTCTTTTAATCTGATGATTACATTTTCATCTCCTGTACCAACAGGAAGATTTTGTATATCTTGAATCGAAGAAAATCCTCCGCTAAATCTTACATCAATAGTTTTACTTTCGTATTCAGCATTCCCTACAGGAAGATTTACATTTCCGTAATTTACAATTTGATAAACTTGTGCAACAGGAATTCCTTTTGCAGTTAAATCTTTTGTTCGTAATTTAATATTTACTTGTAACTCTTTGCTACCAGAAACTGTAACTTCAGAAACTCCAGAAATACTTGTAAGTTGTGGTTTTAAAGTTTTATTAACATATTCGGTAACTCGTCCTAAATCTTTTCCACCTTCTACAGAAAAAGTTAAAACTGGCAACATTGAAACACCCGCAACAAATGCGTTTGGAGTTTCTATTCCCTCGGGAAGGTCTTTCATCTTTTGTGTTATTCTGTGGCGAACTTCTGATAGTTGGTCGTTTGCATCAACTCCATCTTGAAAAGAAATTGTAATTAAACTAACAGAGTTTGAAGAAGAACTTGAAATGTTTTTAAAATTTGGAAGTGTAACAAAATCATTTTCTAAAATGTTTGTAACATCTTGTTCAACATCTTCAGCTCCTGCGCCAGGATAAATTGTTAGTACCATAACTTCTGGCATAGAAATATCACTCATAAATGCAATGTTCATTCCAGTAACAGAAATAATTCCAAAGGCTACAAGTACAATAAGAATCATTCCAATAACGGCAGGATGTTTTACAGAAAATTTTGCTATATTCATTTTATTTCTTCCGAATTATTTTCTGGCAATAAATTTTTTTCGGAATTTACAACTGTAACTTTTTGTCCGTCAAAAACAAAACCTTGTCCGTTTATAACAAAAGATTCATTTTGTAATTCTGATGGAATCATAAAAAATTTATCATCACGAATTTGAGTAGAAAAACTTCTGTATTGAACAGTTTGATTTTCTTCATTATAAGTATAACAACTTCCGTCAACTTTTAAAACTTCAAGAGGAAGAGTTGGAACATTTTTATATTCTGCATAATTTACAATTACATCAACATACATTCCCGGTCTAAACAAATCTAAATTGTTTGTTAAATTAAATACAACTTGAAAAGTTTTTGATTCTGGTTGAATGTAAGGTGAAATTGTGTCAATTGTTGCTACACTAGAAGTATCTTCAGAAAAACCATCAAGTCCAGGACGCTTAATAATTGCAGAAATTTTTGTTTTGTCTTGATTGAAAAGATCAAAATATTTTTCTGGAACATTTAATCGTACAACTTGCTTTGATAAATCTGCAATAATTGCAAGAGGCTGTTGTGTGCTTCCGATACTTCCCTTTGCTAAAGGTGCCATTAAAACAGTTCCTGTTGAAGGTGAAGTTACTTCGGTATAACTCATTTGTAAAATTGCTAAATCATATTGAGCCTTAGCGGCATCTCGCTGCGCTTTTGATGAATCATAATTTTGTTGAGTTGCGGCGTTTGCTTTGTAAAGATTTTCTACTCGTTCAAAAGTGCTTTGGTAACCAAGGTAAGCCGCCTTTGCTTGTAACATTTGTTGCTTGTAAGGCTCATCATCAATTTTTGCAATTAATTCGCCCTTGTTAATTTTCATTCCAGATTTTATAGGATATTCCATAATCGTTCCAGATACAAAAGGAACAACAGGAATCATATCCAAAGCTTCTACATATCCTGAAATTGAAATCGACTGATTTATATCTTTGTTTTCTGGCTTGATTATTTCAACTGCCGGCGGTGGAGAAGTGTAGCCTTCAGTTTCTTTTTTAGAAAAATTTAAAATGATAAAAACGACAAGTACAAAAATTACAGCAAAAATTCCGTATTGAATAAAAAGTTTTGATTTAGGATTTTCATTTTTCATTAAAACACTTCCTACAAAAAAGTAAAAGTAAAAAGCAAGTTGATTTTTAGGTATGTAATAAATATACTCGTGTAACAAATAAAAATCAATAAAATATGTTTATATTATGGAAGAAATTGTTAAAAATATGTTATAAAAATTAGAAAAATGAGTAAATTCCAAAGTTAGATTAAAGATATAAAATAAGTTGTGTTTTACTTTATGTTGGGATAAACTGTGAAGAGTGTTAGATTTAAGGAATAAATTTATGGAATTTGATGAATTATTAGCAAAAGCATTATCAGTTTTAAATGAAAGAAGATTATCAAATCTTGCTACCGCAGGAACTGTAGCGGCGGCTTTTTTAACTGACAAAGGAAATGTTTATACTGGTGTTTGTATTGATGTTCCTGCAGGAATGGGATTTTGTGCAGAACATTCCGCAGCGGCGGCAATGGTAACAGCAGGTGAATCAAAAATTGTAAAGATGGTTGCAACAGGAATTGACGATAACGGACGAGGCTGTGCACCCTGTGGTCGATGCAGAGAATTTATAAATTGTTTGCACGAAGATAATTATCTTTGTCAGGTACTTTTAGAAGATGGCTCAATAACAACTATTGGAGATTTGTTACCTTACAGATTATGAAAACAGTTTGACTTGTGTTTTATGCCAAGTAGGTATATTCTTTCAAGAATACTATGTTGGCACAAAAGATTTCGTAGGACTATAAAAATGTGTAGTTTAAATTCACTCTCTGTTTTCGGAAGGTGATACAACGGAAAAAAACAGCCCCGTAAGTTCGGAGCTGAATAGGCTGCCCAGTCCCGATTGGTTACGGGTGACTCGACACTAACAACTATAACACAAAAAAAATATTTGTCAATAATTAGTTATTAAAATCTTTTAAGTTCCACTGGTGCATTTTATTGTTTATAAATACATAAACAATTCCTTCTGTTATTCCTTTTCCTTTGACTAAATTCACCCTCCGTTTTCGCAAAGTGATACAACTCAGAATGACAGTATGACTTTGAACTTTCACTTAAAACCTTACCAATTATCTCAGAAATGTCGTTAGACATTTCGAATCCGTGTGGCATTTTTTTTACAACTCATTCCGCCTACTCACAAATGCCTTTTGAGATTTCGCCTTTATCTCTACCTTCCCATCTACCCACATGTCCAAAACAAACCAAGAAACAATGTGTAAAAGCAAAATTGTAGCAAACGCGTAGACGGAAAATGACACAGTGAAGTATTGCAAGCGTAGCGCAGCACTAACGAACTGGGGCATTTTTCGTTGAAAGCGTTGGCTGAAAATTCTTCATTTTACAAAATTTCAACTTGCTTTATTTTGTGCAGTTCTTTTTTATGCACTTGTAACTTTCTTAAATCTATTTTATTTTACTATAGATAAGTAATTTTTTAATGTTTATTTCGGAGGAAATATGATTGAAGTTGAACAGGTGTCTAGAGCCTTTGGAACTTTCAAAGCCGTAGATTCCATCAGTTTTTCAATTAAAACTGGCGAAATCGTAGGGTTGCTTGGACCAAACGGTGCTGGAAAAACTACAACTATGAGAATGATTACTGGATTCTTAGATATGGATTCAGGAAGTATAAAAATTGATGGAAAAGACATTCGTGAAAATCCTAAAGAATCAAAACGAAAAATTGGATATATGCCAGAATCCGCACCTCTTTATGGAGAAATGATTGTTGCTGATTATCTTGAGTATGTTGCTCAAATGCAAGGTGTAAATCCTAAAGAAAAAGTTCCACAACTTGCTTCTGTGTGTGGTCTAACTGATGTAATGCACAAAAATATTTCTGATCTTTCAAGAGGATACAGACAGCGAGTTGGTCTTGCTCACGCTTTGATGAATGACCCAGAAATTTTAATTTTGGACGAACCAACAAGTGGACTTGATCCAAATCAAATTATCGAAGTTCGTTCACTTATCAAAGAAATTGGAAAAACTCGAACAGTAATTATTTCAACTCATATTTTAAGTGAAGTAGAAATGCTTTGCGATAGAGTAATTATTATTTCTCGGGGCAAAATTGCTGCCGATAGTCCTACTTCAGAATTGCGTTCTCGTTATGCAGGAAATTCAAATGTGATTGTAAATCTTTCTGGAGTTGAAAAAACTGAATTTGAAAATGTAGTTTCTAAAATCGAAGGCGTTTGTTCAATTTCAATTTTGGATGTAAATGATGCAGAAAATAATCTTCCAAAAGAAATTGAAAAACCTCTTGTTGCAAGAATCGGAATTAAAGATAACGCAGAAATAAGAAATGTTCTTTCTCAAAAAATTATTTCTAACGGTTGGAATCTTTACGGACTAACTTTAGAAACAAATACTTTAGAAGATGTATTTAAAACTTTAACAACTGGAGGAGAACAATGATAAGTGTAATAATGAAAAGAGAATTAAAATCTTACTTTACAAGTCCAGTTGCTTACATTGTAACTTGTGCTTTTTTAATTGTTTCTGGTTTCATGCTTTTTTCATTTTTCTTTTTAGCAAATAGAGCAGAACTTAGAGAATTTTTTGTAAACTTACCTTGGTTGTTTGCAATTTTTATTCCAGCCTTAACAATGCGACTTTTTTCTGAAGAAAGAGGAAGAGGAACAATCGAAACTTTAATGACACTTCCTGTAACTTGCACAGATGTTGTTGTTGGAAAATTTTTAGCAGCATTTGTTTCTTCTATAATTATGCTTGTTCCAACTTTTATTTATGCAATTACTGCAAGTGTTTTTGGTGATGTAGATTTTGGTCCGCTTTTTTGTGGATACCTTGGAGCAATTTTTTTAGGAGCATGTTTTTCTGCAATAGGAATTTTTGCTTCTTCAATTACTAAAAATCAAATTGTTTCTTTCTTTGTTGCATTTGGAATTTGTATTCTTCTTGCCATGATTGATAAATTTTTAATTTTTCTTCCAGCAGGCATTGTTGGATTTTTGCAATTCATTTCTGCAGGAAGTCATTTTACTTCAATCTCAAGAGGAATCATTGATTCAAGAGATTTACTTTATTTTATTTCAATTACAATTTTATTTATTGCAATTACAGTAAAAGTTCTTGAAAATCGTAGGAGTGCATAAAAATGAAAAAATTTATAAATTGGATTACAGGTCCAAAAAGCGATTTTATTTTATTGATTATCCTACTTGTGTTAATAAATCTTGTAGGTGCAAATTCTTTTTTTAGATTAGATTTAACTTCACCAAAATCATATTCTTTATCACAAAGCAGTAAAGAAGTTGTAAAAAATTTGGAAGAGCCTTTGTCTGTAAAAGTTTTCTTTTCAAATAATTTACCTTCTCCATATAACACAGTTGAACAATATCTTGAAGATATTTTAGTTGAATACAAGGGAAGTGCAAACAAAAATTTTAGTTATGAATTTTTTGATATGGACAAACCTGAAAACGAAGAACTTGCTTCTAGTTATCGAATTAGACAAAAACAAATTCAAGAAGTAAAGGATAACGAAGTTGGTTTTAAAAATGTTTACATGGGTGTTGTTTTAGTTTACGCAGATTCAATTGAAGTTCTTGATGATATAATTTCACCAGATGGACTTGAATATAGATTAACAACAACAATGAGCAAAATGATAAACACAACAAGTGCATTAGCTGGTTTAAAAGATAATGTAAATGTTACACTTTATTCATCAAGTGATTTAAGTGCATTTGGAATTAAAAATTTTAATCAGTTAGAAAATATTGTTTCTAATGCAGTTGCTCAAGTAAACAAAAAAAATATGAACAAAGTTTCTTTTAAAGTTGTTAATCCAAATCAAGATGAAGTTTCTGAACTTTGTGCAAAATATGGAGTTGATGAAATTTCATGGACTGATGATAAAACAACAGATGAATCAAAGAAAAATGGAAAAGGAATGATTGCCGCTGTAATGGAATATAACGACAACTTCAAACTTTTGCCTGTAAAACTTTCTAGAAGTTTTTTTGGTTCTTACGGAATTGCAGGTCTTGAAAATTTAGAAACTGTAATTACAGAAAATTTACAAACTTTAGTTTCTCGTTCTGACAAAATTGGTTACTTAACAGGTTTTGGAACAAAAGATTTAAACGATGCACAAAATGGTTCTCAACGATTGCAAATGCTTACAAATGATAAATATCAATTTGTGGAATTGGATTTAGAAAAAGATGAAATCCCTTCTACAATTTCTAACATTGTAATTGTTGCACCTACAGAAAAAATTTCTGAAAAAGTTTTTTATAAACTGGATCAGTTTTTGATGCAAGGTGGAAACTTAACTGTCTTTGCAGATATGTATAAAGAAGTTCCAACCCAAAATCAATATCAACTTCCAGAATACAAATTGTTAGAAACAGGACTTCCTGAATTTTTAGCAAAGTACGGAATTGAACTTGGTAAAGATTATGTAATGGATATGAATTGTTATAAAAATTTTCAGCAAGGTTATGGTGAAATTCCAATGTACTATGTTCCAATTACAGAACGCAGCACAATCAATCAGAAAAATCCAATTACAAAAAATCTTTCATACATTTTGATGTTCCAAAATAGTTCAATTAATTTAAATTTATCTGATGATGTAAAAGGAACTGTTTTGGTAAAATCTTCTGACCAATCTTGGTTGATGAAAGATAATATCATTATGCATCCATTGTACATAACTCCCGTTGCAGAAAATGAAAGAAGTTCTTATAACTTAGCAGTTCTAGCAGAAGGAAAATTTGCAAGTCAATTTGATAAAAATATTTTAGAACAAAATAAAAATGATGTTGCAAAAGATTCTTTAGCAGGTGGAACAAACAATCATCTTGCAAAAGCTGTTCAAAATGGAAAAATTTTTGTTGCTGGAAGTTCTGTAATTGTTAGTCCAATGTTAATTGATGATTCTGGTCGTGAACCAATTTCAATTTTTGTTAGAAACGTTTTGGACTATATGAACGGTAATGAAGATTTATGTACAATGCGAACAAAAGGTTTAGCATTAAATACTTTGAAAAAATCTAGTACCGCTTCAATTAAAGTTGCAAAAATTATAAATCAATATGGAGTTCCTCTTTTAGTTATAATCATTGGATTTATTGTTTGGCGTATGAGAGTTGAACATCGCAAAAAAATTAGAATCCAATATGCTTCAACAGATGAAAGAGAAACAATGAGTATGGAAAATAAAAAGGAAAAGAAAAATGACAAATAAAATATCTTTACGAAAAATAATTTTACTTTCGTTGATTGCAATTTTACTTGTTGTATATATTTTGCAACTTGTGATTTCTGGCGCAAATGATGGATACACTCTTAATTTAAAAGAAGTTCCAGATACAATCGTAATCAAAAATAAAACAAATTCTGAAATAACCCTTTTTAACACAAATGGAACTTGGTTGTTAAAAGATGCAAATGAAAATTCAGAAAATGCAAATATGATTATTCCTGCAAATGTTGAAACAGTAAAACAAATGATAGATGCAATTTCTAAAATAAATGTTTTAGGTTTGGTTTCTAAAAATGATGATAATGAGCGTTATGGTTTTTCAGATAATGAACTAACAAAAGTTGTTGTTCAAAAAGATGGAAAAGTTTTACGCACATTGGAACTTGGAAAAAATTCTTCAACATATCAACAGGTGTATGGAAAAATTGATAATTCAAAAGATGTGTTATTGATTTCCGGAAATCCAAAATTAACTTTTGATGTAACATTTGAAGATTTAAAAGCCCCTGTTGAAACTGCACCTGAAAATCCTGTTGCAAATTCAACTGCTGAATAATTTTTTTTACTGAACGAGTTTGAATGAGATAAAATGAAACTAATTGAAATTTCAAATTGTAAAATTTGTCAAAATGGAACTAAGGTTTTTCAAAATTTTTCTTGGACTTTTAATCAAGGAGAAGTTTGGTTAATTCTTGGTTCCAACAATGGCAAAAAAAATATTTTTATTAAAACCTTAGATGAATCTTTGATTAAAAAAAATTCAAATCTAACCTTTGAATTTGTTCCAGTTGAAAATGGAATTTTTTCAAATAGTTTTACTGATTCGCTAGAAATTGTTTCTTTGGAAAAAGCTGCAAGTTTAATCGAGGAAGAACGAATAAATGATGAAAGTGAATTTATTGAAGGTGGAATTGATATTGGAAGAACTGCACGAGTTTTTATCTCTGAAGTTTTAAATGATGATAAATCAAAATCATTTGAACTTGCAAAAAAATTAGAAACTTATCCAGAAGTAAAACTTTGTGGAATAGAAAAAGTTTTAGACCGAGGTTTAAAATATCTTTCTACAGGTGAAATTCGTAGAACCTTACTTTGTCGAGCCTTGCTTAGCGGAAAAAAATTAATTTTGTTAAGTGATCCATTTGCAGGGCTTGATGTTGATTCTAGAAAGTTGTTATTTGAATTTTTTGATAAGATTGCTTCTAAACAAGGAAATGGATTTCCTTTTATTTTACTTTCAATGGAACGATACACAGAAATTCCTTCTTCTGTAACTCATGTTTTAGAATTTACAAAAGATGAAATTAGTTTTTGTGGAACAAAAAATGAATTTGAAAAAATTTATCAATTCAGATTAGAAAAAGAAAAATCAATAAGAGAACAAAAGCGACAAGAACTTTTAAATTCACTTGCTACAGTTCAAACTGAATCTTCAAATATCAAAACTTTTAATTTAAATGATTTTGAATCTTTAGTAAAAATGAAAGATGTAAAAGTTGCTTGGGGAGAAAACACTGTTTTAGAAAATTTTTCTTGGGAACTAAAACCTTTTGAACATACTTTGATTCGTGGCCTAAACGGTTCAGGAAAAACAACTTTGCTAGAACTCATCACTGGGGACAATATGCAAGTTTTTTGTAATGATGTTTCTATCTTTGGCCGTCGTCGTGGAACAGGAGAAACCATCTGGGAATTAAAAGAAAAAATGGGAATTGTTTCTTATCGATTGCATTTAGAATATAGAATGTTAGGTGGAATTGATATTGAAGCGGTAATTTTATCTGGCTTTCATGATTCTATCGGATTGTATGAAAGTCGTTCGCAAGTGGAACAATTTGTTGCAAAACAATGGTTGAATCTAGCAGGATTTTCTGGTAGAGAAAAAGAAAATTTTCAAAATCTTTCTTACGGAGAACAACGAGCAATTTTGATTTTACGAGCCGCTGTAAAATGTCCGCCTTTGTTAATTTTAGATGAGCCTTGTCATGGATTAGATGAAGAAAACAGAACAATGGTTTTAGACTTGCTAGAAACAATTGCTTCTACAGGAACAACAACTTTACTTCATGTTACTCACGAATCTGACGAAGTTTTATCTTGCGAAAAAAACATTATTCAATTATTGCCTGGCCAAAAACCCATGTATAAATTGATAAAGTTAAATTAAAAATTTTTTATCAATCACTTTTAAAAAATCAAAACCTAGTGTAAAATATATTGGTATGAAAAATATTTTTACTTTTAAAATTTTGCCTCGTGTTTTAATTTTTTCATTTTGTATTTTTAGTTTTTCTTGTGCAACAAAAACTGTGCCTGTTGAAACTAAAATAGATGATACAACTGAACTTTCTTTGATTTTTCCAAAGGCTGTTTTTGAAAAAGAAAAAATTTCTGATGTTAAACAAAAAGTTGATTCAGAGTTTTCACAGCCACATGAATTTTCTGAAGTGTGGGGATATCTTTTAGATGGAAGGGAACATGAATTAAATCCTAGTAAAAATGTTGTAACAGATATTGGATATTTTGGTGCAGGATTAAATACCTTTGGAAAACTAGTTGGTGTTCCTAATCCAACAAAAATAAAAGATTTTACAGGAAGAATTCATCTTGTAATTATTGATAATAGTCGTTCTTTAACTCATTTTTGTTTAAATCCAAAATACGATGTTCGAAAAGAATTGATTGAGGATATTGTAAAAGCTTCAAAAAATTTTGATGGAGTTCAAATTGATTTTGAATTAGTTTCTAGCCAAGATGAAGAACATTATCTTTCATTTTTGAAAGAACTAAAACGAAAACTTGGAAAAAAAACTTTGAGTGTTGCAATTCCTGCGCGAATTAAAACCTTAGAAAAAGATGCCTATCATTATTCAAAAATAAATGAAATTGTAGATAGAATTATTGTTATGGCTTACGATGAACATTGGGCAACAAGTAAACCAGGAGCAGTTGCTTCTATAAATTGGTGTCAAAAAGTGATGTCTTATGCCTTGTCAGTTATTCCTGAAGAAAAATTAGTTATGGGCTTACCATTTTATGGTAGAGGTTGGAGTACAGATGATACCGCTGGTGCCTACAGATTTCCTTCAATAGAAAGATTGCAAGCAAATAATAAAATTTCAGAAATTGTAAGAGAAAATGCTATTCCTTCTTTTG
The DNA here is from genome assembly GCA_036307825.1 of Treponemataceae bacterium. Taxonomy (GTDB): domain Bacteria; phylum Spirochaetota; class Spirochaetia; order Treponematales; family Treponemataceae; genus RGIG9060. The sequence continues at coordinate 17,326 of JAXJWW010000108.1, forward strand.
AAATTACAAAACAAGTTACATACAAATTTTATTATGACGATTTATATTCTCTTGTTTTTAGAATGAGGATGTACAAAGATAACGGTGTAAAAAATCTAGCTTTCTGGCGCCTAGGTCAAGAAGAAACTGAAGTTTGGAATTATATTAAAACAAAGTAGAAAAAATGGAATATTTTACTTCCTAGAGACTTATATTTTTCTTCCTATTTACAAAAATCATATATTTATATATTATTGCATATTGAAGTGTTTTTTTTGCATAAATATGCAATTTGGAGTAAATATGTGTGCTCGTACAAGTTTTAATGTAAATATTTTAGATTCAACTCTTAGAGACGGTTCTCAGGGAGAAGGAATAAGTTTTTCTGTGCAGGATAAACTTCACATTGTTCAAGCTCTTGATGAACTTGGCGTAAAATATATCGAAGCAGGAAATCCAGGTTCAAATCCTAAAGATTTAGAGTTTTTTGAAGAAGCTAAAAAACTTTCTTTACAAAATTCTCAAATTGTAGCCTTTGGAGCAACTCGTCGTAAAGGAATTACTTGCGAAGAAGATTCAAATCTTCAAAGTTTACTTTATGCAGGAACACAAACTGTTGTAATCTTTGGTAAATCCTGGGATTTTCAAGTTACTGATATTTTGAAGGCAACTTTAGAAGAAAATCTTGCAATGATTAAAGAAACTGTTGAGTTTTTAGTTGCCAATGGTCGCAATGTAATTTATGACGCAGAACATTTTTTTGACGCTTGGTATGCAAATCCTGAATATACAATGAAAACTCTTAAAGCCGCTGTAGAAGGGGGAGCAAATATTCTTGCTTTGTGCGATACAAAAGGTGGCACTATGCCAATGGAAATTCTAAAGGCAACAACTGCTGTTACAAGTGAATTTTCTGGCGTAAAAACTCCCCAAGGACTTCCTGTAGAAATTGGAATTCACACTCACAATGACGCAGGACTTGCAGTTGCAAACTCTCTTATGGCTGTGGAAGCAGGAGCTTCTCATATTCAAGGAACTTTACTTGGTTTTGGGGAACGCACAGGAAACGCAAATCTTTCTTCAATAATTTCAAATCTTGAATTAAAGATGAATGTTCCTTGTCTTCCTGAAGGAAAACTTAAACTTTTAACTTCAGTATGTAAGAAGGTAGCAGAAGTTTCTAATCTTCCTTTAGAAAACGGAATGCCTTATGTTGGCTCAAATGCCTTTGCTCACAAAGCAGGAATGCACATTGACGCTGTTACAAAAAATCCTGTTGCCTACGAACATGTAAGCCCAGAAAGTGTAGGAAACGATAGAGTTTTCTTAATGAGTGAAGTTGCAGGACGAGCTACAATCTTAGAAAAAATCCGTAAGTTTGATGCTGGAATTACAAAAGATAATCCAGTTGTGTCAGAAATTGTTACAAAAATGAAAGAAATGGAACACAACGGATATCAGTTTGAAGGAGCTGAAGGAAGTTTTGAACTTATGGTACGCAAAATCATCGGAAAGTATCGACCTTTTTTCAAACTTCATTATTATAAAACCATTGGTGAACAACCACGAATTGACGGACTTTTGTGTTCTTTTGCACAACTCAAAATCGAAGTTGACGGACAACTTGCAGTTACTGCAGGTGAAGGGGACGGTCCTGTTCATGCACTTGATACTGCTTTGCGTTCTGCTTTGGAAAAATTCTATCCAACTGTAAGTTCTATCAGACTTACTGACTATAAAGTGCGTGTTTTGGATTCAAAAAGCGCAACAGGAGCTAAGGTTCGTGTTTTGATAGAAACAACTGACGGCTTGGATATTTGGACAACAGTTGGAGTTTCAACCGACATTATCGAAGCGTCATGGCTTGCTTTGGTTGATTCATTTGAATATAAACTTATTCGAGATATCGAAAAAAAATATAAAAACTATATCTAAGATATAGTAAAGGAACATTTTATGAGTAAAGATAAGGTTATTTTAGCTTATTCTGGTGGACTTGATACAACTGTTATCATTCCTTGGTTAAAAGAAAACTACGATTATGATGTTATCGCTGTTTGTATCGATGTAGGACAAGGCGACGATTGGGCAAAAATCAAAGATAGAGCTCTAAAAACAGGTGCTTCAGCATGTTATGTTGTAGATGCTCGTCAAGAATATATTGAAGAATACATTTGGCCAGCTGTAAAAGCAAACTGTGTTTATGAAGATAAATATCTTTTAGGAACATCAACAGCTCGTCCACTTATTGGAAAAATCCTTGTAGAATATGCTCGTCAAGAAGGTGCTGTTGCAATTTGTCACGGTGCAACTGGTAAAGGAAACGACCAAATCCGTTTCGAACTTGCAATCAAAGCTTTTGCTCCAGACTTAAAAGTTATCGCTGCATGGCGTGATGATAAATGGGATATGGACAGCCGCGAAGCAGAAATCAAGTATCTTGAAGACAGAGGTCTTGAAGTTCCAATGAAAAAAGACCAATCATATTCTCGTGACGAAAATATTTGGCACTTATCCCACGAAGGTTTGGAACTTGAACAAACTGAAAACGAACCAAACTGGGAACACATGCTTCAGCTCACAACAACTCCAGAAAAAGCTCCAGAAGAAGGTGAATACGTAAAAATCGAATTTGAAAAAGGTATTCCTGTTAGCGTAAACGGCAAAAGAATGAACGGTCTTGAAATTATGCTTGAACTAAACAAGATTGGTGGAAGAAACGGTGTTGGTTTAGTTGACATTTGTGAAAACCGCTGTGTTGGTATGAAATCTCGCGGTGTTTATGAAACACCAGGTGGAGCAATTTTGTATGCTGCTCACGAAATGCTCGACCATCTTTGCTTAGACAGAGATACATATCACTTCAAGCAACAAATTGCACTTCGTATGTCTGAATTGATTTACGACGGAAAATGGTTTACAACTTTGATGGATGCTTGTATGTCTTTTGTTGATAAAACTCAAGAAACTGTTACAGGTTGGGTAAACTTAAAATTGTACAAAGGTTCTATCCGCGGTGCTGGAAGCCACTCAAAATACAGTCTTTACAACGAAAGTATCGCATCTTTCACAACTGGTGAACTTTACAACCACAAAGATGCAGAAGGCTTTATCACATTGTTCGGGCTTCCACTAAAAGTAAGAGCTATGATGGAACAAGAAGTTGGCGAAGGTCAAGCAATCCTTGGTAGCAAAAACCTTAAAAAACGCCCAACAGAATAATTTAACTAAATTCTAAATAAAGGAAACAATTATGGAAAAAAGGGATGCAATTTCAGGTGGAAATCACGCAGCATTGTGGCACGGAAGATTCAAAGAAGGTCCAGATGCTGAAGCTATCGCTTTTGAAACATCAATTTTTGTTGATGAAAGAATGGCTTTTGATGATATTCAAGGAAGCAAAGCTCATGTTGCAATGTTAGGTGAATCTGGAATTATCCCTTCCGATGAAGCTTCCTTGATTATCAAAACTTTAGATTCAATTGCTGATGATTTGAAAAATGGAACTTTGCAAATTGACTATTCTGCCGAAGATATCCATTCATTTATTGAAGGAACTTTAACAGATAGAATTGGCGAAGCAGGAAAGAAAGTTCACACAGGACGCAGTCGAAACGACCAAATTGCTTTAGATGAACGACTTTATCTTCGCCATGCAATTCCAGATTTGCAAGGTAGAATTATCACTTTAATTGAAACCTTAACAAAAATCGCAGAAAATCACAAATCTTCACTTTTAAGTGGATATACTCACATGCAACGCGCTCAGCCTGTAACATTGGCTCATCACCTTTGTGCTTGGTGTTGGATGCTTACTCGCGATAATGAGCGTCTTTCTGATGCTTTAAAGCGAATAAATCTTTCTCCATTGGGTGCTGGAGCATTAGCAGGTTCTGGGCTTCCTTTGAACAGAGAACTTGTGGCAGAAAAACTTGGTTTTGCTGGAGTTACTCAAAATTCCCTTGATACAGTTTCTGACAGAGATTACTGTATCGAATTTACTTCTGCTTTTTCTTTGTTGATGACTCATCTTTCACGCTTTTGTGAAGAAGTTGTTTTGTGGTCAACAGAAGAATTTAAGTTCATCAATTTATCTGAAAAATGGTCAACTGGTTCTAGTATCATGCCTCAGAAAAAAAATCCTGACTTTGCAGAGTTGATTCGTGGTCGCACAGGAAAAGTTTACGGAGATTTGATTGCTCTTCTTACAATGATGAAGGGCCTTCCTCTTTCATATAATCGTGATATGCAAGAAGATAAAGAAAGTTTGTTCGATGCTTACGATACAGTTTATTCATGTCTTGGAATTTTTACAAAAATGATTGGAACTGCATCTTGGAACACAGAAAAAATGCACTCTTCTTGTGTAGGAGGGCACGCAAACGCAACTGATGTGGCTGACTATCTTGTACGCAAGGGAATGCCTTTTAGAACTGCTCATGGAGTTGCCGCAAAAGCGGTTCGTATGGGAATTGAAGCAAACTGTAATATTGAAGATTTATCAATTCAGCAACTTAAAGAATGTTCAGAATTGATAGAAGAAGATATTTTTGCTCTAATTACACCTGAAGCTTGTGTAAATGTTAGAACAGTTATTGGTGGTCCATCTGAAAAATCAGTAGAAAATCAAATTTTATCTTTAAAAAATTATTGTAATGAATTTTCCCGTAAATAAACGGTAGAAAATATTTTATTTACTTTAAACGGAGGTTTAAAATGAAGAAAATTTTAGTTGTTTTAATGGCTTTGTTAGTTTTATTTTCTGTAACAGGCTGTAAAAAACAAGACGCATTTGTTCTTGGTCTTGACGATTCTTTCCCACCAATGGGATTTAGAAACGATGCAAACGAAATTGTAGGTTACGACATTGATTTGGCTGCAGAAGCTTGTAAAAGATTAAATCTTGAACTTGTTTGCCAACCAATCGACTGGGCTGCAAAAGAACAAGAACTTGCAACTGGAAGTATCGATTGTATTTGGAATGGATTTACAATCACACCAGAAAGACTTGAAGCAATGTCTTTTTCAAAACCATATCTTGACAATGCACAAGTTGCAATCGTAAGAGCTGATTCAGGATTTGAAACATTAGCTGACTTAGCTGGTAAAAAAATCGGTTTACAAGCTGGTTCAAGTGCAGCAGAAGCAGTTGATTCATTACCTGAATTTAAAGCATCTGTAGCAGAAGTTGTTGAATTTAAAGATAACTTAACAGCATTGATGGATCTTGAAATCGGTGGAGTTGATGCAGTTATTATGGATATCGTTGTAGGAAGCTACAGCATCCAAACATCTGGAAAAGATTTTGTTGTTCTTGGTGAACACTTAACAACAGAAGAATACGGAATTGGTTTCCGCAAAGAAGATACAGAATTAAGAGATGCTTTCCAAAAAACACTTGAAGAAATGGCTGCTGACGGAACAATTGCAGAAATTTCTACAAAATGGTTTGGTTCAGATATTTCTGTAATCGGAAAATAATTTTTATTAAAGCGTTTTTTAACGATTTTTGAAGAATGGCTGTCGGATTTATTCTGACAGCTATTTTTTTTATTTTAATTTTATGATATAATTATATCAATATATAATTTTACAAAATTTTTAAGTAGGTTATTATGGAATCTCAAGGTTTTAGTTCTTTTGTATCACTTATGACCGCATTATCTGGTGGAATGTGGGTTTCTGTAAAGGTATTTTTCTTAACACTTTTATTTTCTCTTCCGGGTGGTTTGTTAATTGCTTTTGGAAGAATGTCAAAACTTAAAGTAATTTCTGTTCCAGTAAATATTTTTATGTTGATTATTCGCGGAACTCCTTTGATGTTACAAATAATTTTTGTGTACTTTGCTCCTGCTCATCTTTCTCAAATTTTTGGTCAGAGATTTCATTTTGATAGATTTATCGCGGTTATAATTGCTTTTGCTGTAAATTATGCTGCTTACTTTGCAGAAATTTATCGTGGAGGAATTGAATCTATTCCAAAAGGTCAATATGAAGCAGCTAAGGTTCTGGGTTTTACTAAATCTCAAACTTTTTTTAAGATAATTCTTCCTCAGGTAATTAAACGAATTTTACCTGCCACAGGAAACGAAGTTATCACTCTTGTAAAAGATACTTCTTTAGCTCAAGTTATCGGTGTTGTAGAACTTTTCCGCGTTGCTTATAATTTTGCAAGTAGCCGAGTTTCTGTTGCACCTCTTTTTGTAGCTGGTGTTTTCTATTTCTTTATGAACTGGGTTGTATCCTTCTCTTTTGAAAAATTAGAAAAAAAACTATCTTATTATCGTTAAATTAAGGATTTAGGAGAATTTTTATGGAAGTAATTTCTGTTCAAAATATAAAAAAATCTTTCAAAAAAAATGAAGTTTTAAAAGGGATTTCTTTTACTGTAAATGAAGGTGAAGTTTTAAGCATCATTGGGCCTTCTGGTTCTGGAAAATCTACTTTGTTACGATGTATTACCCAATTAGAAACTGTAACCGATGGAAGTATTTCAATTTGCGGGCAAAACCTTGTAAAAGATTCAGTTTATGCTTCAAAAGAAGAATGTTTGAATATTGGCTTGAAAGTTGGACTTGTTTTTCAAAATTTTAATCTTTTTCCTCATATGAGTGTAATTGAAAATATTACTTGTGCTCAAATGAATGTTTTGAATCGTTCAAAAGAAGATTCAATTGAAATTGCTCGGGAATTGCTAAAAAAGATGAATTTGTCTGATAAAGAAAATTCTTATCCATGTGAACTTTCTGGAGGTCAGCAACAACGAGTTTCTATCGCTAGAGCCTTGGCAATGAAACCTGAAGTTCTCTTTTTTGATGAACCAACTTCTGCTTTAGATCCAGAACTTACTGGAGAAATTCTAAAAGTAATTCGTTCTTTGGCTGAAGAAAATATGACCATGGTTGTTGTTACTCACGAAATGTCTTTTGCTAGAGATTTATCTGATAAAATTATTTTTATGGATAAAGGTGTAATTGTTGAAGAAGGAACTCCTAAGCAAGTTATCAATAATCCACAAAATGAAAGAACTAAGGCGTTCTTATCTAGATTTTAATTATTTTTGAGAATTGGTAATAATTTAACAAATAAAATTTATTTTAAGAATTTAGGTAATACATATTGACCTAAAACTTATTTTAATATAGAATATTATTTGTCGCCGGGATGGTGGAATAGGTAGACACAAGGGACTTAAAATCCCTCGGCATTTAAAACGCCGTGCCAGTTCGATTCTGGTTCCCGGCAAAAAAGCAGTTTCATTTTGAAACTGCTTTTTTTTATCTCTTTTCTGTTTTATCTTGAATTTTCTAGGTTGAATCTTGTAAAAACACTAACACTTTAAATAATTATTTTATTTTACTTGGCTATAAATATTTGCAATTTCTGAACGCCATTCATATTTTGCTTCTCGATTTTCCCATTCTATTACTCTTTTTATTGTAAAATGTCTTAAATCGTGTGGGTTTTCAAAATAAACTACGGCAAATCTACCTTGTCCAATATAAGTGATTTTTTCGTTTTCGGAGAGTTTTTCGCTAGCATTTATTTTAGCAAGAACACAATCAAAATGTGCTGGATTTCCACTTTCTTTAGCTGCAATAGAAGAGGCTAAATCTTCTATTGGTTGATTACAATATTCGCAAGTATATGATGAAAATTGATTCTTTATCTGTGTTTCTTCTTGTTGTTTGTTATGATTATTTTTATGAGAATTATTTTTTCCAGAATACCACTTATTTCTGCTTGTATAAGAATGTTTACGTTCCATTATTGTTTCCTTTCAAAATCGTTGTCTTCTATGAGTTTACGACTTAAAATCATTGCAATTCTTTGAATTGCTCCTTCAAGATATTTTTCATCTTGGATTTTTTTTCGTACTTCAAGAATATAAGATGAGACTTCTTGGTTTTTGCTTCTGTTTAGATTTACTGCATTCATAATGGCTCCGAAAAAGCATTTTCTAAATGATATACGCTGTCAAATCCAGGCATATCAATAACAATTACATCAAAACGAATATATCTGTCATTATATTGTCGATATAAATTAAGAAAACATTTAGTCGTTTCTGCAATTCTTTTTTGTTTTATTTTGCCCAATATGTGTTCAAGTGTTTCCAAATTACCAGAAGGTAAAGTTTTTACTTCTACAAAAACAATTGTGTCATCTTTAGTTGCTATTATATCAATTTCACCTTTTTTTGTCCGCCAATTTCGATGGAGAATTTTATAGTTTTTAGAAATTAGATAATCAACAGCTTTTTGCTCTCCATCAACTCCTCGTTGTTTTGCTTGTTGTTTACGCTTTAATTGATTTTGAGCTTTGCTATAATTATAACTTGTATTCATTAGGATGTAAAACCTTTATGATACATAAATTACGTTTTTCTTTTAATTTTATTGTGTTTCCAATAAAAAATTCATCCTCTTGAATTTCTGATTTTTCACTTGTTGTAGGTTCTGTTAAGATTTTTACATCTGGCATAAATGGGAGTTCTGGATTTGAATTAATAACTTGTGCAACTATTGAATTGTTTAGTAAAACGATAGAACCGATAGGGTAGGCTCCCATCATTTTTACGAAAGACTGAATTAAGTTTGGATCAAATTGTTTTTGTGTATCTTCCATTAAATTTTTAATTGCGTCATATCCGATAAATGAATCACGATAAGTTTTTTTAGAAATCATAGCAGTAAAAGCATCTGCAATTGCCAAAATTCTAGCACTTTTTTCGATGGAATTTTCTTTTAATCCAGCAGGATATCCAGTTCCATTCCATGCTTCGTGATGCTGTTTTATTATCAATGCAACTTCTTTAGGAAAGAATAAAATTTCACTTACATATCTTGCCGAATGTAGAGGATGAAGTTTAACCATATTATATTCGTTATTTGTAAGTTGTGTTTTTTTATTTATAATTTGATCAGAAGTTGTTAACATTCCGATATCATGAAAAATTGATGCTCCAATTAGTTGTAAAACTTCGCGTTTTGTGTAACCTTGAATTATTGCCAACGCTGAAGCAAAGATGGCTGTATTAAGAGCTGATTTTCCGTAATCACTTTCTGGATTTAATGACATAACATGTCCAATTACATTCATGCTGTCCGGAAAGGTTAATTTGTAAATATCATCGATAGTAATATCAACTTCACTTCTTGAAATAGTTTTATTCTGTTTTAAGTTTTCAAAATAAAATCTAATTCGTTTAAGACATTTTGTATAAAGTTCTCGAGTTTCTTTATCAACTTCGGATAGATTATCGGCAATTCGTTTTAAAGTATTGTTTGCAAAAAGGTTTTCTAAAGAAGGCTTTTTTTCTGGAATATTTTCTAGTTCGTCAATTTCTTTATGCTCAGTTCCATTGTTGTTTTGAATTAAGGTTCCGTATGTTATAACATACGGTATTTTCCAATTCTGAACAGCAGAAAGGTGTAACTGAGTAATTGGATTTTTTTCAGCAAGAAACATATTTATTCCATCATCAAAAAAAACAGGTGAAGAAAAAGTCATTCCAAGTTTTAAATCTGAACTTTTAATCTTATTCATCAATTTTCCCTTCTTTCATTTTGATAAAAGCAAAAATTTTTGCAAGAATCATATAAGTTTCTTCTGGAATAAAATCTCCGATTTCTTGTAAACTGATAAGCTCAGTTGCTTCAATATTCTTGACTATGGGAATTGAATTTTCCTTTGCAATTTCAATAATTTTATCTGCTAGATGCCCTTTTCCTTTTGCCGTTAAAAAAGGGGCAGGAGAATCTTTAGGATAGGATAAAACTGCAGCTTTCTTCATCAAACTTTTACCTCTGAACAAGTGATAGGAATGTCTTCTGTAAAAAGATTTGAATTTTTTGCATCTTCAGAAAATTCAATTTTTATTTGCTTGTTATCATTGAAAACCGTTCTTAATAATTCAATGTCGCTTTTATTTTGTGAAGGTTCAATAAAATATTTTATGTGAGTGTTTTTATTTTCTCCCTTCAATTCATAGTATAACATAAAATAATATTTTGTATGCTGATTTGAGCAAGATATGTAAGTTTTTTGCAACTTTTTTTCATCTCGGTTTAATAAAAGTCTAATAGTTCCAAAATATAAAATATCTCTAATTGTAAATTCAAAAGGTAGAACAATCCAATGTAAATTTGATTTATCTGTAATTATGTGATTAAAAAGTGTTAAACTACCATTTTTTTGAGTTTCTAAAATATCATTTTGAGTATAAATTTTAGACAAAAAAGAAAAATCTGTATTTTCATCTTTTTTGTTTTGTTGATTTTCATTTTCTTTTTGAAGATTGTTTGATAAGTTAAAGATTTTTCCTTGAGTAAAGTTTTGTAGTAAATTTATCAATTCTTCTTCCGAAAGTGAAAATCCTTTTAATTCCATTGATAAATCTAATTCTGCTAAATTTTCTTGAATTTTTTCAAATTTCATTAAGTTTTTGTTTTTTGATATGGCATTTTTGGATTTTGCTCTACTTTTTTTTATCAGTGGGATGTTTAATTTTATTTGATGTTGCTGAAAAAACTGTATTATATTAAATGATAATTTATCTTGTGGTAAATTTAGGCTTTGTAACAAATTATTTATTTGTGTTGAATTTTCATCAAAGGATTTTATATCAAATTTTTGAATTGAATTTTCTGGTTGTGTTTTTTCAATGTTTTTTTGAGGAATTAACTGAAGTGTTTTTCCATTTAGTTTTATAGTGGCTCTAAATTCTGTTCCTGGCAAAAGTTTTTCTTTAGAAGTTACTTCAAAAAGATTTCCTGCAAAAGAAGCAATATATTTATTTGGATTTTCAGTTGTGTTCAATATTCTAACATAAACCGAATCGCCATTTTTTAGTACATTGCCTGAAAAAGAGGAATTTGTAATGTTTATTGTATTGTGTATAGGAGTCATAAAAAAAACGGGTTATAATAGATAAATCCATTATGACCCGTTCTGTTAAAAATTTCAATCTAATTTTACAGATTGTTTATTTTTCAACTCTATCAGCTTTTTTGATGATAAGTTCTTTAATTTTTGCGTCTTTACCAACCTTATCACGGATGTAGTAAAGTTTTGAACGACGAACTTTACCTGGGCGTACTACTTCTACTTTAGCAATACGAGGTGAGTTCATTGGGAATACACGTTCTACACCAACTCCGTAAGAATTTTTGCGAACTGTGAAAGTTCTTCTTACACCTGCGTTTTTGAAACAGATTACAAGACCTTCATAAACCTGAATTCTTTCTGTTTTACCTTCAACAATTTTGAAGTGAACTCTAACTGTATCTCCAATTTTAAAAGAATCAAGATCTGTTCTTCTCTGTGATTCTTCGATGGTTTTAATTAAATCCATAATTAGTTCCCCTTTATAATTTCCTCAATCATTTGTTCCGCCTCATCAGTTAGTTTACCAGAAAGCCGAGCAGAACTAATCATTTCTGGTCGATTCTGTAATGTTTTTGCTAACCGTTTTTTTAGGCGCCACTTTCGGATATTTTCATGATGCCCTGATAAAAGAACATCAGGAACTTTCATTCCCTTAAACACTTCGGGACGAGTGTATTGGGGATATTCCAAAAGTCCGTCAGAAAAGCTTTCTTCTTCTAAAGATTCACTAGAAATAACGCCGTCAACAAGTCTGTAAACAGAATCAATGATAACTGTTGCAGCTAATTCTCCTGATGAAAGTACATAGTCGCCTATAGAAATTTCATCATCAACATAGGAATCAATAACTCTTTGGTCAATACCTTCGTATCTTCCGCAGATAAATACAAGTTCTTCTTCCTGACTAAGTTCGTAGGCTAGTTTCTGTGTTAAAGGTTTTCCAGAAGGAGTAACATAAATTACACGCTTTCCTTTTGTCTTATTTTTTTTAGACTTCTTTGTTTTTTTTACAGTTCCGTCGTCTAAAAATTTTGACTTTACCTTAACAGACTCTAAAGCCTTGCAAAGTGGCTCAGTTTTCATTAACATTCCTGCGCCACCGCCATAAGGACTGTCATCACATGTTTTGTGTTTATCAAAGGCAAAATCCCTGATATTCACCAATTCGTAGGCAATAATTCCTTTTTCTACCGCCTTTGCCATGATTGAGTTTTCAAAAAAAGCTCGGGGTATTTCAGGAAATAAGGTCAGCACATAGAACTTCATGGTTTTTACTCCAGAATCCAGAGGTGCATCAGTTGAATAACCTTGTCTTTTATATCGACCGTACCGATAAACTCCTTTTTAAAGGGAACCAAAACTCTTTTAGGTTTTGATTTATCTGTGCTGTCTGACGCGATATTCAAACTCTCGGAAAGTTCAACTTCTAAAAGTTTACCTGCTCCGCCTTCCAATACGTCTGTGATAGTTCCTGCAATAATTGCAGATTCAGTATTTTCTGCCAGTCCAGAAAGTTTTGCTGGTTTCTTCTCATTTGGAAGATATACCAACTTACATTGTTTTAGATCTTCAACATAGAACTCACCTTCATTTAAAGGACAAGCCTTGTTGCGTGGCACTAGAATTTCACTTCCAGAAAGTTTTTTTGCATCTTCTGGGCTGTTAATTCCAGCACATTTCATAATCAAAGAATTGACATTCCCTTCAACAGATTCAACTTTGTAAGTCTTTTCTATTGTGTCTTTTCTCAAAGTTACTTCATCTAAATCGAAAAAATGTTCACATTCACCTGAAGTACTTTCAACTTTAAACTTACCCGCAAGACCATGTGTTCCACGGATAATTCCGATAATCAACAACTGTTCTTTTTCTACAGGTTGATTTTTTTTGTTAATTAGCGCCATTAATCTAGAATTTCCAGAGTGTATCGTTTACCAGTTTTGTTAGCAGAAGCACTAAGAACTGTTCTAAGAGCTTTAGCAATTCTTCCGTATTTACCGATAACCTTACCAATGTCGCTTTGGGCAACTCTTAACTCAATTACTGTTGATTTTTCGCCTTCAACTTCTTGTACTGAGACGCTACTTGGATCGTTGACCAATGATTTTGCAATGTATTCAATCAGGTCTTTTTCCATTACTTTGCTCCTCAAATACTAAGCGTTAAATTTCTTTTTTGTAAAAAGATTTTTTACAGTGTCTGTAGGCTGTGCTCCAACACCAATCCAGTAACGAGCACGTTCTTCATTGAAAGAAATTTGTTTTTCTTCAACTTCGATAGGATGATAAATACCGATTTCTTCGATAACTCTTCCATCTCGTGGTGCTTGTGAGTCTTGTACTACGATTCTGTAGTATGGGCGTTTTTTTGAGCCAAACTTCTTAAGTCTGATTTTTACCACTTGTTTCCTCCATATTAAAGTATCACACATAGAGTGCGAAGTTATTTTATAGCATAAAAAGGGGATTTGGTCAATCGACACTACAAAATTTTGCAAAATGTATATTTAGACCAGAAAAAACACTCTCGACGGAAAATGCAAGTCCTCGCGGTTCCTCCTTTCAGTCGTCAAGGCTTCGGACTTTCATTTTTCGTCTACGTGTTTTTTCTGCACTTAGTTTGCTTTCGCGAACTTTTTACGTTCGTGTAAAAGTGGGCGGAGTTGTTGTTTGTAAGGCTCTCGACGGGAATTGCCCACGCACTGCGGTTATTCACTTTGTTCGTCAATGCAGTGGTGTGTCCATTTTAGTTTACGCCCTTTGCAATATATTTTTTCTACAAATATTTTTTAAGCCTATTTTTTTTCTGCACTTAGTTTACTTTTGCGAACTTTTTGCGTTCGAGGAGAAGGGATTGTTTGGGTATTATTTGTTTATTGGTGTGCCGTATTCGTAGATGGAATCACTTGCTAAATCGATAAAATCGTTCCAGAAAACACAAGTTTTGCTTTTATCAACTTTTACTTGTTGCCATAATCCATTGATTGTTTTTAAGGAGTCGTAACCTGGTAATGTTTTTATATCATCTTTTACATCGTATAAAACTTCTTTACCGTCTGTAAATGCAACTTTTAGAATATAATCATTTAAAGCTTCTATATCTTGGATTTTTGGAATCATAATGCCTCTATTCTAATGGTGGTAATTTTTTTAATAATTGAGTTTTCCACATGGATAATAATTCTTGTTGGTGAATTTGTAGCCATTCTGAAACTAATTGATGTGCTTTGCTAGGTAAGTCGCCTTCTATCATTTGTAATGATGAAAGTTCAAAAGAATCTTGATATTTCTGGCATTTAGTTTTCTCCTAATAAATACAAATTTATTATAAGAAAATTGAGATGTCAACAGTTTTTTTTCTCACACTATTTTTCTGTTTTCTTTCAATAGTTGTTTTTTTTCAATATAATGGCGTAGGGATATTTATTTTAATTATGAAATATGATAAAATACTATATTATTGTTTTTTTTCGGAGGAATAAAATGACTATTGATAGAAATGTGGACGGTTCAAAAACACAATTAAAAATTTCAGGAAGATTAGATACATCAACAGCTCCAGAATTAGAAGCTACAATTAATAGTTGTCTTGCTGGTGTTGAAGAACTTATTATGGATTTTGAAGGTCTTGAATATGTATCTTCTGCAGGTTTGCGTGTAATACTAAAAACACAAAAAATTATGAACAATCAAGGTAATATGAAAATTATAAATGTAAATGATACTATTATGGAAGTTTTTGATATTACTGGCTTTGCTGATGTTCTTACTATCGAATAAATTATATTAAAAATCATCACTTTTTTTAAATATCTAAGGATGGACTATTCGTATGACATTTTCACTTGTAACTCTTATTAGATTGGTTATTTCTATTTTGTTGCCAGTTTTAGTTTCTGTAGTTATTTATACTTTAGATAAAAAAACAAAATTTGGAAAAATTCGTTTTATTCCTAAACAGATTATAATAGGAGTTGTTTTTGGAATTATTGCAATTTTAGCAACTGAATACGGAGTTCCAGTTGATGGTGCTGTTTTAAATGTTAGAAGCGCATCTCCTTTATCTGCAGGACTTATTTTTGGTTGGCCAGCTGGATTAATTGCTGGTTTTATCGGTGGAATTGAACGATATTTTTCTCCAACAGGTGATTTTACTCGTATCGCATGTACTTTTGGAACTATAATCGCTGGTATTGTAGGTGCCTTAGTTCGAAAATTTATGTTGGATAACAAACGACCATCTTGGTTTTATGGATTAGTTGTTGGAATTGTTACAGAAGTAATCCATATGTTGATGGTATTTTTAAATAATTCAGGTGATATTCAAAGAGCCTTCCGTATTGTTCAAATCTGTGCACTCCCAATGATTACTGCAAACGGTATTTCTGTAATGATTGCACTTCTTTGTATTTCTTTTCTTTCAAAACGAAGCGGAACAATCATCCTTGATTCAGGAAAAGAAAATATTTCTCAAACTTTTCAGCGTTGGCTATTTATCTTTGTTCTTGTTGCTTTTTTTGTAACAACTTTTTCTGCAAGTGCATTTCAAAAGAGTATGGCAGAAGCAATTGCATTTGATACATTAAAGTCAAATTTGAAAGATATTGAAAACGATATTCAGGATGCTGCTAATAAAAATTTAGTGATGTATTCAGAATTTTTATCAAATGAGCTTTCTGTTAATTTATCATCAAAAGAATTAACAAAAATGGTAGAGGATTATAATCTGTTTGAAATCACTTTTATTGATGAAAACGGATCGATTATAAATAGTTCTAACGAAAAAGCAGAACTTCAAATTCCATTAAAAGATGTTACAAATGAAATATATTATGCTGAAGATAATTATGCAGGTATAATTAATTTTGTTGGAATGAAAAATGAAAATTATTTTGTTCAGATAGGTTTTTATCCAGATTATTTTGAAAAACAACTTGAAGAACAAATTCTTAGTATTGCACAATATAGACACATTGGACAAAAAGGTTTTGTTGTTATTTGTAATCCTGAAGGCGAAATTATAAATGATACTTTAGGAAATGTGGGAACAAATATTTCGGCTTTTGGTGACAAAAATGTAAAAGCAAATCAAAAAGAAGTTTTCCGCACAACAATCGGAGATGAACCTTGTTTTTGTATGTTCTCAAAAGTAAACGATTTTGTCATTCTTGTTGCAATGACAGAAGATGAAGTTTTCTTTTCAAAACAAGCTTCAGTTTATATGTTAGCTTTTATGGAAACAATTGTATTTGCAATCTTCTTTGCGACAATCTTTGTTTTGGTAAAAGTTCTTGTTGTAAAAAATATTCGTAAAATTAACAATAGTTTATCTCAAATTACAGATGGAGATTTAAATGTAACTGTTGATGTTAGAGATAACGAAGAATTTGCTTCTTTATCAGATGATATTAACTCTACTGTTACAACTCTCAAACATTACATCGATGAGGCCGCAGCTAGATTTGATAAAGATTTAGAAATTGCAAAACAAATTCAACACTCAGCCTTGCCATCAGTTTTCCCTCCTTATCCAAATAGAAAAGATTTTAGCATTTTCGCAAGTATGAATGCTGCAAAAGAAGTTGGTGGTGACTTCTACGATTTTTATCTTGTTGACGAAAATCACTTGGCTTTTGTTGTTGCCGACGTTTCAGGAAAGGGAATCCCAGGTGCTATGTTTATGATGACATCTAAAACTCTCATAAAGAGTTTTGCAGAAAGTGGACTTCCAGTTAATGAAGTTTTAACAAATGTAAACACTCAACTTTGTGTAAATAATGAAGCTGGTATGTTCGTTACAGCTTGGATGGGAATTTTAGACTTACAAACAGGTTTAATTAAATACGCAAATGCTGGACATAATCCTCCACTTGTAAAACATAAAAACGGTTCTTACGAGTACTTAAAAGGAAAAGTAAATTTTGTTCTTGCGGGAATGGATATGGTAAAATACAAAGAACAAGAATTACAATTACAACCTGGGGACAAAATTTATCTTTATACAGACGGAGTTACAGAAGCTCATAACTCTCAAAATGAACTTTTTGGCGAAGAACGATTGCTTGAAAGTTTAAATTCTACAAAGGGAATGTCTGTTGAAGAAATTTGTAAGAAAGTAAAAAAAGATGTGGATGCTTTCGTTGCTGATGGTGAACAATTTGATGATATTACAATGTTGTGTGTTCGCTTAAATGAAATAAATTCAGCAGTTGGAATTACAGTTGAGCCTTCTATGGAAACAGTTCCTCAAGTTGCCGATTTTATGGAAGCCGAAATGGAAAAACTTGAAGTTTCACCAAAAATCAGTATGAAATTGATGATTGCTATTGATGAAATTTATTCCAATATAGTTCGATACAGCGGTGCAACCGAAGCAACAGTTTCTATCGAAAAAGCAAACAATACACTCAAGTTGTATTTTAAAGATAATGGAAAACCATACAATCCTTTAGATGCTAAAGATCCTGATATTACAGCTTCTGCTGAAGATAGAAACATTGGTGGTTTAGGTGTCTTTATGGTAAAGAAAATGTTGGATAATGTTGAATATAAATATGTTGATAATTTTAATATTCTAACATTAACAAAAAATTTAGATTAACATTTCTATTTAGAATAAAAGGAAGTAATTTTGGGTTACAACGGAGAATTTTCGATAAAAAGTGAATGTATTGGCGATTGCATGGATTTTATCGAAGATGCATTAAATAAATATAAATTGAAGAAAAGAGATTTGATGGAATCTCTTCTTATTTCTGAAGAACTTCTCGTGCAATTATCAGAAAATGCTGTGGAAGATTCTAATGTTCAAATTTCTGTAACAAGTTGGCTTGGTGTTCCTAGAATAAAATTTGTTTCAGAAGGAGATGCAATCGATTTAGGTGAGCAATCTATCGGTGTGTCTTTAAATGAATTAGACAATAGCGAAAATTCAATCAGAAATATGATGTTACATAGTTTTTCCGATTCTATTCGTTATCAACATACAAAATCTAAAAATTATGTAACAGTTATCACAGGTATTCCTGAAAGAGAATTAGCAAATCAAACTATAATTGCTCTTATTTTATCTGTTGTTTTTGGTTCAATTTTTAGATTATTCTGCCCTAATGCTTTTAATCAATCTTTAATCGAAAACTTTTTAGGACCAATAGAAACTCTTTTTATTTCAAGTTTAACTTTTATTGCTTCTCCTGCAGTTTTCATTTCGATTACTTGTGCTATTTTACGGTTTGATGGTTTTACAGAATTGAATCGTAGTGGAAAAAGAATTATTTTTACCTATGTAATCACTTCTTGTATAGCCATTTTTATAGGAGTTTTAGTTTTTTACTTAATTCAACCGGGTACAGTTGGAATTTTACCATCTCAAATGGGTGAAAGTTCAATAGGAAATCTTACTATTTTGGAAATGATAACAGACGCTATTCCATCAAATATTATTGAACCTTTCCTTTCTGGAAACTCTTTGCAATTAATCGTTGCCGCTTTGATTATTGGTTTAGCATTAAACTTAAGCACAAAAAAAGTTTCTACTCTAAAAGGTGTTTTAAGTGAATTAGACATAGTGTGTGGAAATGTTGCAACTATCATAATGAAAACGGTTCCATTTGTTGTATTCTGTTCAACAACAAGAGTCTTTTTATTAGCAAGTATGGATGTTTATATTGCAATAGGACATTTAATTTTGACTTTGATAGTAGGTCTTTTACTTATGTTATTATTCTACTGTGTTTTCCTAATTATCAGAATAAGAATCAATCCTATTTTATTTTTAAGAAAATTTCTTCCTATTATGAAGGATATTTTCTTAAAAGGTTCAAGTTTAGCTGCAATTCCATTAACATTACGATTCTGTAAGCGACAATTGGGAATACCTCAAAATGTTTCTTCATTTGTTATTCCTCTTGGTGCTACAATAAATATGGACGGGACTTGTGTTTGTCTTTCTATAGTTAGTTTATTTTTTGCTAGAATTTGTGGAGTAACTTTAACAGGAAGCGATATTGCGATATTGTTATTCATGGTTTTTGTTTTGTCTTTAGGAGCCCCGATTGCACCTGGAACAATAATCTTATGTATGGCAACCATTTTTAGTCAAATGGGAATTTCTCTAGAAGGAATTTCATTTTTAATTGGACTTAACTTTATCCTTGAAATGTTGTTGGGAATGATTAATTCTATGGGAGATGTTGTTATTGCTCTTGATGTTGCAAGGAGAGAAGGAACTTTGAATTACGAACTTTGTAACAAACCTATAAAAAAATCTAAACGCAAATAGCGTAATATTTAGGAAATTTTTATGAATGAAAAACAAAAAATTAAAAATGAATTAGAAATGGCAAGAAATGCCGTAAAAGATGCAGGTTTATTTTTGGTTTCTAAAAAAGAAATCGATAAATTGGCAGAAGGTGCTATGGATGCATATCAAAATTATCCTTTGCACAATTGGTTGTCAGGTGGAACATATAATCCTTTGCTTTCTAAACTACTAATGAAAGTTTCGTTAAAAACAATGATAGATAATGGTATAATTTATGCAGACAGTTCGGAATTGAATGGATTTACCGCTTGGATGCCACCAAATTATACTGGAACTAAGGCTCTTCCTTTTATGTTAAAAGGTGGTTTTAATCTTATTCGTAATTTTGGTTTTGATATTATCAAAAAACTAACGGAATATGATGATTTTGCAATGAATCTTAAAAAGAAATTTACGGAACATAATGATTGGTATTTATTTAATCTTTCTGTAAAAAAAGATGCTCAAGGAAAAGGAATTGCTTCAAAACTTTTAAAACCAATGTTAGAATTTTTAAGTAAACAAAATTCTGTTTGTTATCTTGAAACAAATAAAGATACAAATGTTCCATTTTACGAACACTTTGGATTTAAAATGATGGAAAAAGGTTTTATTCCTCAAAGCAATGTTATGCACTATGCAATGACAAAACTACCTGATAATATTAAATAAAAAATATATTTCAAAGTAGAAAAATTTATAATAAAAGTTTGCGTTGCAAACTAATTTATATCATGCTGTTTTACTTTTATTGTTAAACAGCTTAATTTTGGAGTTTTTATGGATTTAGTAACAGAAGCAGTAATTTTTGCTAGTAAGGCTCACGACGGAATGCGCCGAAAACTTAGTTCTGCACCATATATAATGCATCCTTTAGAAGCTGCTGTAACAGTTTCAAGTATAACTTCTGATCAAGAAATTATAGCCGCTTCAGTTTTACACGATGTTGTTGAAGATGCAAATATTCAACCAGAAGAAATTGAAGAAAAATTTGGCAAACGAGTAAGAGATCTTGTTATGGCAGAAACAGAAAATAAAAGACGCCATATGCGACCAGAGGATAGTTGGAAAATTAGAAAAGAAGAAGGTATCGAATATTTGAAACAAACAAAAGATACAGGTGCAAAAATTCTTTATCTTGGTGATAAACTTTCTAATTTAAAATCAATTTATAGAGACTTAAAAGCTTGTGGGGATGAAATCTGGCAAAAATTTAACCAAAAAGACCCTATGGAGCACAAATGGTATTACACCGAAATTTCTAATGCATTATCTGAATTTAAAGATACTTATGCTTGGAAAGAATATAATGAATTGATAAAACTAATTTTTGATAAATAAATTTTTACGGGAGAACTATTATGGCTAGCGTAACAAAACGAATTGAAAACGATACACTTTATTTAGAACTTATTGGAAGAATTGATACTTCCAATGCAGACAAAATTGAACAATCTATTCAACAAATTAGAACAGAGGTTCCTGCTGCTAATTGTGTTTTAGATGCAGAAAAACTTGAATTTATTTCATCAGCAGGTTTGCGAATCATTCTTAGATTATTAAAAGAATTAAAGCAATTAAAAATTATCAATGTAAATTCTGAAGTTTATGAAATTTTTGATATGACAGGCTTTACAGATATGCTTACAGTAGAAAAAGCTTTTCGTAAAATTTCAATAGATGGATGTGAACTTATTGCTCGTGGTGGTAACGGTTGTATTTATCGTTATGATGAAGAAACAATTGTAAAAACTTATCACAATGGAGCACCATTAGAAGAAATTCGTCAAGAAAAAGAGCTTTGTCGTAAAGTTTTTGTAAAAGGAATCAATACTGCAATTCCTTATGATGTTGTAAAAGTTGGAGATTCTTACGGTTCTGTTGCAGAAATGCTCAGTGCAAAATCTGTTGCAAAAATACTTAGAGCAAACCCAGAAAAACTTGATGAATGTATGGATATCTACACAGATTTATTGAAAAAAATTCACAGCACACCAATAGCTGAAGGTGAAATGCCATCAATGAAAGAAGTTGCTGTTAATTGGATTAAAGACTTAGAATCATATTTGCCACAAGACCAATGGACAAAACTTTTAGATATGATGAAAAATATTTCTGAACCTAAATTTATGATTCACGGGGATTACCATATCAATAATGTTATGATTCAAGACGGAGAACCTTTGTTAATTGATATGGACACAGTTGCTTACGGACATCCAATTTTTGAATTTGCCGCTATCTATTTAGGATATGTCGGATACTGTGAAGCTAACCCAAGTGGAACAATGGATTTCTATGGTCTTCCTTATGAAACAACAAATAAATTGTGGGCAACACTTCTAGAAAAATATTATAACGGTGATAAAGCCAAAATGCAGGAAATTGAATTAAAGGCAAAAATCATCGGTTATGCTAGAATGTTACGAAGAACAATTCGTCGTGTTGGAAAAGACACAGAAGAAGGTAAAATTCTAATTGAACTTTGCAAAAATCACTTAACAGAATTATTGCCTTTAGTTGATACATTAGAATGTTAAACTAATATTCTTGAAATGTATTGAGGTACAATATGAACAAAAATTTTGTATTAAAAGGGCATATTTGTTACAGTCAAGATAAATCAACTCTTAAGGTTTGTGAAAATTCCTATCTTGTATGTGTAGATGGAAAATCAAAAGGAGTTTTTGAAAACTTACCTTCGGAATATAAAGATTTACCTTTAAAAGATTATAGTGATAAATTGATTATTCCAGGAATGGTTGATTTGCATGTTCATGCGCCTCAATACGCTTTCCGTGGAATGTGTATGGATTTAGAATTGATGGATTGGCTAAATCAGTACACTTTCCCGGAAGAAGAAAAATATACAAACTTAGATTACGCAAAAAAAGCCTATTCAATTTTTACAAATGCTCTAAAAAAGAGTGCCACAACACGAGCATGTATTTTTGCAACTCGCCATAGAGATGCAACTGTACTTCTTATGGAACTAATGGAAGAAACTGGACTTGTAAGTTATGTTGGCAAAGTAAATATGGATAGAGAAGCTTCGGAAGCTCTTATTGAAGAAAGTGCCGAATCTTCAGCTTATAACACTTTTGGTTGGATAAATTCTGTAAACAATAAATTTCAAAACACAAAACCAATTTTAACTCCAAGATTTATTCCATGTTGTACCGACGAACTTATGGAAGAATTAAAACAAATTCAAATGACTTATGGAATTCCAGTTCAATCTCATTTATCTGAGAGTCCAGGTGAAATTGAGTTTGTACAATTCTTACGACCAAATAATGAGTTTTATGGTGATGCTTACAACGACTACGATTTGTTTGGAAAAAATGATGACATCAATACAGATGTAAAAACTGTTATGGCTCATTGTGTTTGGTCTACAGATAAAGAAGTTGAGTTAATGAAAAACAATGGCGTATTCGTTGCACATTGTCCTGCTTCCAATATGAATTTAAGTTCAGGAATTGCACCAATCAGAAAATACCTAGATTTAGATTTGAAAATTGGACTTGGAAGTGATGTGGCTGGTGGACAAAGTGAATCAATTTTTAGAGCAATTACAGATTCTATTCAAGTTTCAAAAATGTATTGGCGACATGTAAATCAAAATTGCAAACCGATTATTTTTTCAGAAGCATTTTTCTTAGCCACAAAAGGTGGTGGGGAATTTTTTGGAAAAGTTGGAAGTTTTGAAAATGATTATGAATTTGATGCAATCGTTTTAGATGATTCTTCATTGGATCATCCACAAGAATTAAATATTTTGCAACGATTAGAAAGAGCAGTTTATCTTTCTTTGGATATTAAAGGTATCTATGCAAAATTCGTAAATGGAAATCAAATTTTTTAAGTTTGCGTTGCAAACAAAAAATATATTTTTTTATAAGGAATTTTTTATGATTCAGAATCGAACAACACAGTTAATTTTTCAATCATTTTTCTGTGCCTTTGGTGTAATTGGAACTGCCGCTAGTTTAGGTTTTTTCGATATGGTTTGGAGATGGGATTTTTATATTCATTTTACAAATCTTAGTAACTACCTTTGTGTTGGAATTATGTTTGCAGAATTAATTCAAACTGCTAGAAAAAAAGAAGATAGTTATGTAACAACTTTACCTTTGTTAAAATTTATTAGCTCACTTGGAATTTTGTTGACTTTCTTAGTTTTCAATATTTTGTTAGCAGGTGAACCTACTCGAGATCCAGCATTAAACTTCAAAGTAAACAGTATTTTATTCCATGTGATAATTCCAATTATGTATATTGCAGATTGGATTTTATTCTATGA